>NZ_CP128233.1:537500-630000 GCF_030344915.1 Neopusillimonas aromaticivorans
TGTCGTAGTATGGATTGTGTGAGGCGCTGATGACGATGCCTGCCGTCAGGCGAAGGGCACGTGTCAGGTAGGCGACGGCGGGGGTGGGTACCGGCCCGGCCAGAAGAACGTCAACACCTGCCGCAGACAGCCCGGCCTCGAGAGCAGACTCAAGCATGTAACCGGAAATCCGGGTGTCTTTGCCAATAACGACCGTAGGGCGATCACGCCCATGGGTGTGATGTCGCGCCAGAACACGACCAGCCGCATACCCAAGACGCAAGGCAAACTCGGGATTGATCGTTTCGCCGCCAACGACGCCGCGGATACCATCGGTACCAAAATATTTACGCTGACTCATTCCTGTATTCCGTTTTCTGTTGCTTGCCAGACCTTGATGGCATCGAGGGTAAGCGCCACATCATGCACCCGCACCATCGCTGCGCCGCGCGCAATGCCTGCCAGAGCGCCGGCAATGCTTCCACCCTGCCGGTCAGGCGCCGCACGACCTGTGACATGGCCGATCATGGTTTTGCGTGACAAGGCAACCAACCAAGGGTAATCACCAAATTGTAACTGCTTCAGGCCACCCAGCAGCTGATAATTGTGTACCGCCGTTTTGCCAAAACCGAACCCTGGATCCAGCAAGATTCGGTGCGGATCAACCCCCGCCGCGCGCAGCACCTGAACACGGGCCTGCAAGAACTCACGCACCTCGCGGATGACATCGGTATAAACCGGTGCCTGCTGCATGGTTCTCGGCTCACCTTTCATGTGCATGACACACAACCCGCACGAACTGCCCGCCACAGCCTCTGTGGCACCCGGCCAGCGAAACCCGTACACATCATTGATCATGTCGACGCCGGCATCAATTACGCGTCGCATGACCTCGGGTTTGAAGGTATCAACCGATAAAGGAACATTCAGGGGGCGCAAAGCCTCAATCACCGGCAACAATCGAGCCAGCTCTTCATCGGCATTGACCGGCTGCGCACCAGGACGCGTCGATTCAGCGCCAATATCAATGATATCGGCACCGTCGGCCACCATCTGGCGCGCATGCGCAATGGCATCGTCCGTGGCGAAATGCAAAGCGCCATCAGAGAAAGAATCGGGGGTAACGTTAAGGATACCCATGAGCAACGGGCGCTCGAACGTTAGTTCGAAGCGCCCGCACTGGAGAGCTTGAGTCATTGAAGCAGCAGCCCTGACCTAAAAATTAAACGGGAGTTGCCGCCGTACCTGCGTCGCCTTTGCCTTTTTCAGTGGCAGCGGCGTTGCCTTCAGCAGGGGCGTTACCCGACGACGACCCACCGGATGACGACGAAGAAACATCGTCAAAATCTTTGGGAGGACGCGGAGGGCGACCTTCCATGATGTCATTGATCTGATCGGCATCAATGGTTTCCCATTCAAGCAGAGCCTTGGCCATGGCCTCCATCTTGTCACGATTGCCTTCGATAATGTCACGGGCAACCGTGTACTGCTGATCAATGATGGCACGAATTTCCTGATCGACCTTCTGCATGGTGGACTCGGACATGTGCGTGGTTTTGGTGACGCTACGACCCAGGAACACCTCGCCCTCGTTTTCAGCGTAAACCATTGGCCCGAGGGTGTCGGTCATGCCGTAACGGGTCACGATATCGCGCGCAATGGAGGTTGCACGTTCAAAGTCATTGGACGCGCCTGTGGTCATCTGGTTCATGAACACTTCTTCGGCAATACGACCACCGAACAACACAGCGATCATATTGAGCAAACGCTCTTTGTCCATGCTGTAGCGGTCACCCTCGGGCAACTGCATGGTGACCCCCAGTGCACGCCCCCGCGGAATGATGGTGACCTTGTGGACAGGGTCGGTTTTGGGCAGGCTGCGTGCCACCAGCGCATGGCCGGATTCGTGGTAAGCCGTATTGCGACGCTCTTCTTCGGGCATGACCAGGCCACGACGCTCGGCGCCCATGATGATTTTATCTTTGGCTTTTTCAAAGTCTTGCATGTCAACCGTGCGGCCACTGCGACGGGCAGCGAACAACGCCGCCTCGTTAACGAGGTTGGCCAGGTCAGCGCCGGAAAAACCCGGTGTGCCACGCGCAAGAACGTTGGCATCGACATTGGACGCCAAGGGCACCTTGCGCATATGCACTTTCAGGATTTGCTCGCGGCCACGGATATCGGGCAGACCCACCACAACCTGACGGTCGAAGCGACCGGGGCGCAGCAATGCCGGGTCGAGCACGTCGGGACGATTGGTTGCAGCAATGACGATAACGCCCTGGCCGGTTTCAAAACCGTCCATTTCGACCAGCAATTGATTCAATGTTTGTTCACGTTCGTCGTTGCCGCCACCCAGACCTGCACCACGCTGACGACCCACCGCATCGATTTCGTCAATGAAAATAATGCACGGGGCCTGCTTCTTGGCGTTATCGAACATGTCGCGGACGCGGGCCGCGCCGACACCTACGAACATTTCAACAAAATCGGAACCCGAAATGCTGAAAAACGGTACTTTGGCTTCGCCTGCAATGGCCTTGGCCAACAGGGTTTTACCGGTACCGGGATTACCGACCAGCAAAACGCCACGGGGAATGCGACCGCCAAGACGCTGAAACTTGGTGGGGTCACGCAAAAAATCGACCAATTCCTTGACGTCTTCTTTGGCTTCGTCGCAGCCAGCCACATCGGCAAAGGTGATGTTATTGGTGTTCTCGTCGAGCATGCGCGCGCGATTTGCCGAAACTGAATGCACCGCCCTTGCCACCGCCCTGCATCTGGCGCATGAAAAAGACCCAGACACCAATAAGCAACAGCATGGGGAACCAGGAAATGAAAACGCTGGCCAGGAATGACGGTTCTTCGCGGGCCTTGCCCGAAACCTGAACGCCTGACTTGACGAGTTCGGGCACCATCCAGAGGTCACCCGGCGACGTCAGGCTGTAGGGCCGGCCAGAGTCGGGCGTGACAAACAACGTATCGCCCTGGATTTCGACCTTGGAAATGCGACCCGCACGGGCCTCATCCATGAACTGGGTGTAGGTCACGGTATCGGTTGTGGTTGGCCGGCCATCGAACTGCTTGAACACAGTAAAAAGCACAAGCGCAATCACCATCCAGATCGCTACTTTGGAAAACGAGTTGTTCAACGCCAACCTCCTGAGAACTGCGGCTTCCGGTACCACATAACGGGGCGACCGGGTAAAAGATCAACGGTCATTCTAACCCGTTAACCAACAAATTGTGGCTCAAGACTTGAGACGACGCCCGATTAAAAAAGTTTCAGAGGACTTGTCCCGGGATGCCTTGGGCTTGCGTTCAACCACCCTGACAAAATGCCGCTTGAACGATTCGACAATTTGCGAAAACCCGCTGCCATGAAACGCTTTGACAATAAGCGCCCCATCGGGTTTAAGATGATTTACTGAAAATTCTAACGCCAAATCGCAAACATGCTGAATACGAGCTGAATCAGCGACCCCCACACCTGACAAGTTGGGGGCCATATCTGAAATTACAAGGTCCACTTTCTGGCCCTGCAAACGTGCTTCCAGCTGATGCAGAACGTCATCGTTGCGGAAATCACCCTGAAAAAACTCGACGCCGGCAATGGGCTCCATGGGCAATAAGTCAAGGGCAATTACCCGACCTTCCAGCACCCCACCCGGCCCGACAAGGCGCTCGCGCACCACCTGCGACCAACTGCCGGGCGCTGCACCAAGGTCAACCACAATGTCCCCTTTGCGCAATAACTTTTCGGTATCGAGAATTTCCATGAGTTTGAACGCTGCCCGGGCCCGATAACCCTTTTGTTGCGCCATTTTCACATAGGGGTCATTTATGTGCTGTTGAACCCACTCTTTTGAGAATTTTTCTTGGCCATTCCCGTACAATTCAAATATGCCCAAACTAGACATTACTTCGCAAGAACGCGCCGCACTTCGTGCGCGCGCCCACCCGTTACGCCCCGTCGTCCTTGTCGGCGACAAGGGCCTGACCGAATCGGTCATTGCCGAAATCAACCGTAATCTTACCGCGCACGAACTGATCAAAGTGAAAGTTGGCGGTGCTGAACGCGACGAACGCGACGCCATGCTCGAGCAGCTGTGCGACATGCTGTCTTGCGCACCGGTACACCACCTTGGCAAAACACTGATCCTGTTCCGGCCCGATGCCAAACAGGTCAAGGCCGAACAAACGGCCGAATTCGCCACTCGGGCCGTTCGCAAACCTACCGAACCCCACACACCCAAAAAGCTGGCTGCCGCAGGCGGGTCATTGACACGCAAGGCATCCATTGCTGAACGCGCTGCGCGCAAAACAGAGCGTCTTCAAAATGCCGCACCCAAAGCAAGGCGTGAGGCAGGTACGGCCGCGGCACGCGCCCTTGCCAAGCCTTCCGCCGGTCGTCCTGGTGCAGGTAGTGCCGGGCATGGCATTCCTCGCCGTGCCGGCAGCGCCCTGTCGCTCAAGGCCGGGGCTCGCCGCTCGACAGTGAAACCACGTTAAAAAACAAAAGCCCGGCACACTTTGTTTGCACGGGCTTACATTGACCTGATTGGCGCCATCGCGTGGCGCCGGTTTCAGACGTAACTGATCGACAGAATTTCGTACTCACGAACGCCTGCCGGCGCCTTGACTTCAACGACATCGCCTTCGCCTTTGCCGATCAGGGCGCGAGCAACGGGGCTGGACACCGAAATGCGGTTTTCACGGATATCCGCTTCAAGATCACCCACAATCTGGTAAGACACACGGTTGCCAGACTCAAGGTCCTCGATTTCCACCGTGGCGCCGAAAACAGCCTTGCCTTCGGCATCAAGCTCAGCCGGATTGATAACCTGGGCATTGGACAACGTACCTTCCAGTTCCTGGATACGGCCTTCAACAAACGCCTGGCGCTCGCGCGCTGCATCGTATTCGGCATTTTCAGACAAATCGCCCTGTGCACGCGCCTCGGCAATTGCGTTAATGATCTCGGGGCGCTCGACTGTTTTCAGCCGATGTAATTCTTTTTGCAAGCGCTCAACGCCACTTACCGTTAACGGGATCGCAGACATAATGCTTCCTGAAATAAAAAGTAAAAAAGACGCCCCCAAAGGAGCGCCCGATTGGTAAACCACTTGATTTGAAAGATTCAAAGCAAATCCCCGGTCGATGACAACCGGGGATCTGTAGGTATTGTCGGCAAATTTGACTTAAAAAGCAAGCCCTTGCGTTTTTTGTGTTTTATACCGCACTACCCTTGGATCGACGCAGCAGCGCGTAGAGAATAATCGCGCCGAACGTTGCAGTACCGATTCCGTCAAGACGGAATGCACCCAGCTCGATGGAGAAATTGCCGGCACCCAGCACCAGCGTGACTGCCGCAACGATCAGGTTACGGTTATCGCTGAAGTCAACCTGGTTGACGACCCAGATACGTGCACCGGCAATGGCAATCAAGCCAAACACGACAATCGACATACCGCCCAGCACTGGGCCCGGAATCAACTGGATCAAGGCACCGAACTTGGGTGAAAAACCCAAAAAGATGGCGATGAAAGCTGCCACCACAAACACCAGTGACGAATAAATGCGTGTCACCGTCATGACGCCGATATTTTCAGCATAGGTGGTCACACCCGTACCGCCTACCGAACCGGACACCATCGTGGCCACACCGTCACCGACGAAAGCACGGCCCAGATACTTGTCAAGATTTTGCCCTGTCATGGCGCTGACCGCCTTGATATGCCCAAGGTTTTCAGCGACCAGAATAATCGCGACAGGAACAATCACCGTCATGGCGCTGGCGTTGAACACGGGGCTGGCAAATGTCGGCAAGCCGAACCAGGCCGCCTGCGAGATACCGCTGAAGTCCATGGGTTTGCCCAACCCGAAACCATTGGTCAATACCGCATAAATGGCACAGGCCAGAATCAACCCCACCAGGATCAGCAGGCGCTGGGTAACTCCGCGCGTATACACGGCCACCCCGCCCACACACAGCACGGTGATCAATGCCATCACGGCCTCGAATGTTGACCCGCCCATCGCACCCTTGGCCGCGATCGGTGCCAGATTCAGACCGATTACAGCCACGATGGCACCCGTAACGACAGGGGGCATCCAGGCTTCAATCCAGTCGGACCCATTCGCTGAACGGGCATTAAGCCACCAGACCAGCAGCCCGATCAGGGTATAAACCAGACCGCAGACGATAATGGCCCCCAGCGCAACCCCGATATTGGCGTTGGCACCACCGCCTGCGTAACCTGTCACGGCGATAACACCGCCGATGAAGGCAAAACTGGAGCCCAGATAGCTGGGCACCCGGCCACCCACAAACAGGAAAAAATCAGTGTCCCGACCCCGGACATTAAAATGGCGACGTTTGGATCAAACCCCATCAACAAGGGGGCCAGAATCGTTGAACCGAACATCGCCACAACGTGCTGCGCCCCCATGGCCACGTTCTGGGGCCACGACAGGCGTTCGTCGGGTTGAACCACACCGCCATGCTGATCAGGGTTAACCTGACGCCATTGCGGAAAATATGAATTTGACATTGATATGCCTTCTTGAAGTTGTTGGTGAACAGAGTGCTTCCCTTTGCAGGCGTGAGTTTACGGTCACCGCACGACATCGGCAACAAGATTCACCCCAAAAACCATGAAGAAAAAAACATCAATCTTGCCCTGCCCATGCGGGGGCTACCCACAGGGGCACCCTATGAAGCGTGTTGCGGTCGCTATATCAGTCACAACGCTGACGCACCGGACGCCCTGCGTCTGATGCGGTCCCGCTACACGGCCTACACCCAGGGAAACGCCGATTATGTCAGCGCCACCTGGCACGCCACAACACGGCCCGCCACTTTGATGCTGGCCATGCCAGATACACCGCACGCCACCAAGTGGCTTGGGCTATCCGTGCATACCTTTGAAGTTATTGATGAGGCCCATGCCCAGGTGCGCTTCACCGCACGCTATCGGGACGGCGGCAAGGCGTTTCGCATGACTGAGCTCAGTGACTTCGTCAGAGAAGACGGGCAGTGGTTTTATGTCGAAGGCGTGGTCGAAACGTCAGCCTGACTGTCGTGGCTTGCGTTCGCGTTTTGCCGCAATACGGTCGTACACGTGGTCAGGAACGCAACGCAACAAACGGGCGACCCAACCCATTTGCCACGGGATGACCGTATACGACGTACCCCGGTCTATCGCCTTGACCGCCTGACGGGCAAACTGATCAACCGGCATGAGGAACGGCATTTTATAGGGGTTCTTTGCCGTCATGGGGGTACGGATGAAACCGGGAGCCAGCGTCACCACCTTCACTCCGGTACCGTGCAATTCCACCCGCAGGCTTTCACAGTAGTTGCGAACCGCCGCCTTGGACGCACTGTACGCCCCCGCACCCGGCAACCCGCGCACGGCCGCGACACTGGCAACACCCACCAGCGTACCGCGTCCGGTTGACTTCATGGCACCAACAAAGGGCTCGAACGTTGACACCGTTGCCATCACGTTGGTTTGCATGATGCGCTCAAAGACATCGAAATCTTCGCTCGCTTCAGTAAGCGTACCTACACTGATTCCGGCAGATGCCACGACAACATCAACCGGCCCGAGCGCCAGAAATGCATTCGCCGCCGCATGCAAGGCTTGCCTGTCGGTAACATCGAGCACGTACACCTGATGTTGACCCGGCATGGACTCGGCAAATTCACGCAAGGCAGCTTCGCGACGCCCGACCAGACCCAGCTGATAACCACGCGCCGCATAAAAACGGGCGAGCGCGGCGCCCATGCCGCTGCTCGCCCCGGTGATGAATACGCGCTGCATGCGACGTATCAGCCTTGATCAGGCATGCAGGGTTTGCAAGCTGTACACCTTGAGGCCACCGCCCTGACGCAGATACTGCAAGCCTTCGACCGCCGCACGCGCACCCGCGATGGTGGTAAAGAACGTGACGCGAGACGCCAGCGCGACCGTACGGATATGACGGGAATCAGCAATGGCATTGCGACGTTCTTCAACCGTGTTGATGACCAGGGCAATTTCCTGATTCTTGACCATGTCGACAATGTGAGGACGCCCTTCGGTGACCTTGTTGACAACCTGGACCGGAATACCGGCTTCGGCAATGGCTGCCGCAGTACCGCGAGTGGCGACAATGCTGAAACCCAGATTGACCAGACCGCGCGCGACTTCAACCGCCTTGGGCTTGTCGCGGCCCTTGACACTGATGAACGCAACGCCAGATTCAGGCAACGTAACGCCTGCAGCCAGTTGCGACTTGACGAAGGCCTCGCCGAAACTTTCGCCAACCCCCATGACCTCACCGGTTGACTTCATTTCAGGGCCAAGAATGGTGTCAACACCCGGGAACTTGACGAACGGGAAGACCGCTTCTTTGACCGAGAAATAACGCGGCACGACTTCTTCGGTAACACCCTGGTTGAGCAGGGTATTGCCCGCCATGGCACGCGCGGCAATCTTGGCCAGCTGCAGGCCGGTTGCCTTGGAAACGTAAGGTACGGTACGTGAGGCACGCGGGTTGACCTCGAGCACGTAGACATCGCCATCCTGAATGGCGAACTGCACGTTCATGAGGCCCTTCACGTTCAGGGCACGCGCCATCAGGCTGGTTTGGCGTTTGATTTCAGCAATGGCCTCTTCAGACAACGAATACGGCGGCAGACTGCAGGCCGAGTCACCCGAGTGAACCCCGGCTTGCTCGATGTGTTCCATGACACCGCCAATAAACACGCGCTCGCCGTCGCAGATGCAATCGACGTCGACTTCAGTGGCGTTGTTCAGGAAGTGGTCGAGCAGCACCGGCGAATCATTGCTGACCTTGACTGCCTCACGCATGTAGCGTTCAAGGTCTTGCTGTTCATGGACGATTTCCATGGCTCGACCACCCAGTACGTAGCTGGGACGAACTACCAGCGGATAGCCGATTTCGGCGGCCAGGGCAATGGCTTCGCCTTCGGTACGGGCCGTACGGTTGGGCGGCTGACGCAGACCCAGTTTGGTGAGCAATTTCTGGAAACGCTCGCGGTCTTCGGCAATATCGATGGACTCGGGGCTGGTACCGATGATGGGCACACCATTGGCCTCGAGGGCGCGCGCCAGTTTGAGCGGCGTTTGCCCGCCATACTGGACAATCATGCCAACCGGATTTTCTTTGTGAACGATTTCCAGCACATCTTCAAGCGTCAGGGGCTCGAAATATAGACGATCGGACGTATCGTAGTCGGTGGATACGGTTTCAGGGTTGCAGTTGACCATGATGGTTTCGTAACCATCGTCGCGCAGGGCCAGAGCCGCGTGCACACAGCAGTAGTCGAATTCGATACCTTGACCAATGCGGTTCGGACCACCACCGAGCACAATGATTTTCTTGCGGTCGGTCGGCTCGGACTCGCACTCTTCCTCGTAGGTCGAATACATGTACGCCGTTTTGGTGGCAAATTCAGCAGCGCAGGTATCAACACGCTTGTACACCGGACGCACTCCGAGCTGATGACGCACCTTGCGAACTTCTGCTTCCGAGGTATCGAGCAGGAAGGCCAGACGACGATCGGAAAAACCACGACGCTTCAGTTCGCGCATGGTGAGCTGATCAATATCTGCCAACGTTTTTTGCTCGAGTGCCAGTTCGATATCGACGATTTCCTTGATTTGCGCCAGGAACCACGGATCAATTTTGGTGAGCTGATGCACTTCGTCAAGGCTGAAACCCTGGGCGAAGGCGTCGCCCACGTACCAGATGCGCTCGGGGCCGGGCTCACCCAGCTCGATCTGCAGCTTTTCGCGGTCGGTGGTTTTCTGGTTCAGACCATCAACACCCACTTCGAGACCTCGCAAGGCTTTCTGGAAAGACTCCTGGAAGGTACGGCCAATGGCCATGACTTCACCGACCGACTTCATTTGCGTCGTCAGGCGGGAATCGGCTTGCGGGAATTTTTCGAAGGCGAAACGGGGAACCTTGGTAACGACATAGTCGATTGAAGGCTCGAACGAAGCCGGCGTTGCGCCCCCGGTGATTTCATTACGCAGTTCATCGAGGGTGTAACCCACAGCCAGACGCGCAGCCACTTTGGCAATCGGGAAACCCGTCGCCTTGGAGGCCAGCGCTGACGAGCGCGATACGCGCGGATTCATCTCGATGACGATCATGCGGCCGTTATGCGGATTCAGGGCAAACTGAACGTTGGAGCCACCGGTATCAACACCAATTTCACGCAACACCGCAATCGAGGCGTTACGCATGATTTGATATTCTTTGTCGGTAAGCGTTTGTGCCGGTGCAACGGTAATGGAGTCACCGGTGTGGACACCCATCGGGTCGAGGTTTTCGATTGAGCAGACAATAATGCAATTGTCGGCGCGGTCGCGCACGACTTCCATTTCGTACTCTTTCCAGCCCAGCAACGATTCTTCAATAAGCAATTCGTTGGTGGGTGAGGCCTCGAGGCCGCGACGACAAATGGTTTCGAACTCTTCAGGGTTGTAGGCAATACCACCGCCCGAGCCACCCATGGTAAAGCTGGGACGAATAACCGTGGGGAAGCCTGACGTACCCGTGTCTTCAGCGATACGGCGCTGCACTTCCCAGGCTTCTTCCATGGAATGCGCCACGCCCGACTTGGCCGACTCAAGACCGATCTTGGTCATGGCCTCTTTGAACTTCTGGCGATCTTCGGCCTTGTCGATGGCATGTGCGTTGGCACCGATCATCTCGACACCATGCTTGGCCAGCACACCATGACGCTCCAGGTCGAGCGCACAGTTCAGGGCCGTTTGCCCGCCCATGGTGGGCAGCAAGGCATCGGGCTTTTCAACTTCGATGATTTTTTCGACAGCCTGCCAGGTGATCGGCTCGATGTAGGTCACATCGGCCGTTTCCGGGTCAGTCATGATGGTGGCCGGATTGCTGTTGACCAGAATCGTGCGATAGCCTTCGGCCTTGAGCGACTTGCACGCCTGAGCGCCTGAATAGTCGAACTCACACGCCTGGCCGATGATGATCGGGCCGGCACCAATGATAAGAATGCTTTTTATGTCTGTACGCTTTGGCATGATGCTGAATTATTTTTGACCGGCCATGAGGCTGATGAATTTGTCGAAGAGCACCACAATATCGTGTGGGCCCGGGCTGGCTTCGGGGTGCCCCTGGAAGCAGAACGCCGGCGCGTCAGTGAGTTCGAAGCCCTGCAGCGTGCCATCGAACAAAGAAATGTGCGTGGTGCGGGCGTTGGCCGGCAAGCTGGACGCCTCAACAGCAAACCCGTGATTCTGGCTGGTGATGAACACACGGCCGGTATCCAGGTCTTGAACCGGGTGGTTGCCACCATGGTGACCGGTTTTCATTTTGACGGTTTGGGCGCCAATGGCCAGACCCATGATCTGGTGACCCAGACAAATACCAAACAGCGGAATTTTTTCTGGATAGCCGCTTGTGCAGTGGCTATGGCGTAATCGCAAGGTGCCGGGTCGCCGGGACCGTTGGACAGGAACACGCCGTCGGGATTGAGCGCAAGAACTTCTGCAACGGGCGTTTGAGCCGGCACTACGGTGATGCGGCAGCCACGGTCGACCAGCAGACGCAAGATGTTGGTCTTGACGCCGAAGTCGTAAGCGACAACATGATACGGGCTGGCGGGTGCGGCAGAAAACCCCTGCCCAAGCTGCCAGCTGCCTTCCGTCCAGGGGTGAGCGGCTTTGGTTGATACCACCTTGGCCAGGTCTTGCCCGTCCATACCGGTAAAGCCTTTGGCCAGCCGAACCGCTTCTTCAGCATCAGTACCCACGTAAATGCAGGCCCCTTGGGCGCCGCTTTCACGCAGAATGCGTGTGAGCTTGCGGGTATCAACGCCGGAAATGGCCACGATGCCCTGCGCACGCAGGTATTCGGGCAGCGACTGGGTTGAGCGGAAATTGGATACACGCAAGGAACAGTCACGAACCACCAGACCCGCCGCATGGATTCGGTCGGATTCGACATCTTCGGGGTTGACCCCGGTATTGCCGATGTGCGGGTACGTTAACGTGACGATTTGCCCGCTGTAACTGGGATCAGTAAGAATTTCCTGATACCCGGTCATGGACGTGTTGAAAACAACCTCGGCGACGGTATGTCCATCGGCGCCGATAGAGACACCCTTGAAGATGGTACCGTCCGCCAAAGCCAGAATAGCAGGAGAGGATGACGAAGTCCCCTCGGGAAATAGAGACGGCAGCACAGTAAACCCCGGTTATAAAGTCAATAAGTAAACCTTGGAATTATACCTTGAGAAGCGGGTCGTTTGAGATGCCGCTAAAATCAGAGCTTCCGCGGTGCGCACCCTGCCCGTCTGCCCACCCTTTCGGCCAACCCCGCATTCGCGCCTCAACAACCTGACTTTCTGATGCCAACCATGTCCAGTCAACTCGATTTATTGCGCCAGTACACCACTGTGGTTGCCGACACCGGCGACTTTGAAGCCATGCGCGAGCATCGCCCGACGGATGCCACGACCAATCCGTCACTGATTCTCAAAGCCGTACAAAAAGAGGTCTACCGGCCTTTGCTCGAAAAGACGGTGCACGACTTCCCCAAGGCCAGCCTGCCCGAGCTGACGGACCGCCTGCTGGTGGCTTTCGGACGCGAGATTCTTGCCATCGTTCCAGGTCGCGTGTCCACTGAAGTCGATGCCCGGCTGTCATTTGACACTGCGGCCACGGTAGCACGGGCACGCGACATCATCGGCTTGTACGCAGATGCCGGGATTGATCGCCAACGGGTGCTGATCAAAATTGCCTCGACCTGGGAAGGCATACAAGCGGCACGCATACTGCAAGCCGAAGGGATTGCCTGCAACCTGACGCTGCTGTTCTGTCTGCCGCAGGCCGTGGCCTGCGCCGCTGCGGGGTCACACTGATTTCACCCTTCGTTGGCCGCATTTATGACTGGCACAAAAAATCGGCAGGCGAACAATGGGATGAGGCCGCTCGTGCCGGCGTGAATGACCCGGGCGTGCAATCCGTCACCGCCATCTTCAACTACTTCAAATGTCATGGCATCGGCACTGAAATCATGGGCGCGAGCTTCCGCAATATCGGCCAGATCCAGGCGCTGGCCGGTTGCGACCTGCTGACCATCAGCCCCGACCTGCTGAGCCTGCTGGCCAGCACAACGGCACCACTGAAAAAATGCTTGATGTCGAGACTGCACGTCGCAGTCATGTTCCGGCGTTGGCTTGCGATGAAGCCAGTTTCCGGATGCAGCTGAATGACAATGCCATGGCCACAGAAAAACTGGCCGAAGGAATTCGGCTTTTCGTGGCGGATGCTGTCAAACTGGACCAGCTGCTGGACAGCGCACGGGTATAGCCAGTCTCAGGCGTTTCGCCGCTCGATCAGGGCCCAGGCCAGGGTGCTGGCGTCAACATATTCAAGCTCGCTGCCTGC
Source organism: Neopusillimonas aromaticivorans (assembly GCF_030344915.1). Lineage (GTDB taxonomy): Bacteria > Pseudomonadota > Gammaproteobacteria > Burkholderiales > Burkholderiaceae_B > Neopusillimonas > Neopusillimonas aromaticivorans. The sequence goes on from NZ_CP128233.1 coordinate 550,925, forward strand.
CGGGACCCCACGCGCCAGACGCGACACCGTAAGACCCCGCGACCGGAGCAGGTCGGTAAGATAATGCGCGGTCGTCTCACCCTCGGAGGTGAAATTGGTTGCCAGAATGACCTCTTTGACCTGGCCGTCACACGCCCGTTCAAGCAAACGATCAAACTGCAGCTCGATGGGCCCGACTCCTTCCAGTGGGGCCAGACGCCCCATCAGGACATAGTACAGGCCCTTGTAGCCATGGCTGGACTCGAGCGTGTTCTGGTCAGCCGGTGTTTCAACGATACACAACTGCCCCGGGTCGCGCCGGGGTTGGCGCACAACGTACAAATGTCGTCTTCAGTGAAATTGTTGCACCGATGGCAGTGACGCAGATTCTGCAAGGCCGACAACAGCGCTTGTGAAAGCCGTTGAGCGCCGGCCTGATCGTTCTGTAACAGGTGATACGCCATACGACGTGCCGACCGAACCCCGACCCCCGGCAAACGGCGCAGCGCCTCGACAAGCGCCTTGAGCGGTTCAGGTTCGGGCAGCTGGGCGTCCATCAGAAGGGCAGCTTCATTCCGGGAGGCAGCGGCAAGCCGGCGGTAACTGCCGACATTTTTCTTGTGATGTGGCTTCCGCCTTGCGCAAAGCATCATTGAACGCTGCAGCAACGAGGTCTTCGAGCATGTCTTTGTCGTCTGCCAAAAGACTTGGATCGATTTCAACGCGCTTGACGTCGTGGCGACAGGTCATGGAGACTTTGACCAAACCACCCCGGATGCCCCGTCAACAACGATCTCGGCCAGGGCGTCCTGGGCCTTCTTCATATTTTCCTGCATCTGCTGAGCCTGGCGCATCAGGCCGGCAATCTGACCTTTCATCATGAGATGGATTTCCTGAAAGTGAAACTAAAAACTCAGGGTAGCCGCAACGGCAGCCACCCATCAACAAAAGACTACGCGGCCTTGCTTTCGGGCAAGTGCCGGATCGAACCTTCGATGACAGTTGCACCGAAGTCGTTCAGTAACTGAAGCACCACCGGATCGGTTTCAACGGCCTGCTCAGCCTCGCGCTGACGCGCAGCGCGCTCAGCCTGCGCAACCGCGTGTGCCGTGGCATCACCGGTTTCCCCGTACTCGACTTTCAGCCGGACAACCGTACCGAAGTGCTCGGACAAAAGTGTACACAACCTGGATTGGGCCTGTGTTTCGGCGAACAGGCGAATGGCCACGCGCAACTGCACTTCATCAGCATTGACAGCCACCCATTCGCTTTGGCGGGCGAGTTCGGCCGCCACACCAGTTGCAGGCAGCTGCGCAGCCAGCGCCGGCCAGGACGTGCTGTCCATATCGCGCAAGCGCGGCGACCGGATGCGCCGGGAGGTTTCAGCGGCAGGAGCCAGGCTGGCCAGAACTCGTTCAGGGATGTCATCGCCGGACAAGGCAAGCACATCACCCGGAACCGCATCGGCATCATCAAACCCGATACCCATGGTTTCAAAACCGTCGTCGGCCACCCAGGCGCCAGAGTCATCGGGGACATAACCCGAGACATCATCGGGCATGTCTTCCCAAGGCGGAATATCATCTGCAGAGGCCGCCGTCACGAACCCGGAAGCGCTGATCTGCGCTGGCTCGGGCGCTGCTTCTGACTTTGTTTCTGCTGGCAGCAATGCAGGTGCCGGCTTTGCTGCGGGCTCCGGCGATGAGGCAGTGGCAGACTCCGGTAACTGCTCTGGTAATTTTGGCGACGACTCTGCAAACGCTGACGCCTGCACTGATGCAGACACGTGCGAAGATGTTGATGCTGACGCTGGCAACGGCCCGGACCCTGGCTCTGAAACGTGTTTTATTGCTAGCCCGTCGACAGACGGGGCAGGCAAAGGCACAAGAGCAGGAGCAGACCCGGAAGCAGACTCGAGTAGAGGATTGACAGCGGATGCTGCAGGCACCGGCGTAAAACCGGTAGCCTGAACCTGAGAGATCTCTGACGACACGACGGGGGATACCGGCACCGGCACGACCGGCTTCCCGGATACGGCTCCCTGTTGAACGCCCGGCGACGGCTGAGCAACACGGTTGCCGCCACCATCATCGGGCGACACCGGAACCAGGGAAAGCATGCGCAGGCACGCCATTACGAACCCGGCATACTCATCGGGCGACAAGGACAATTCGCTGCGGCTGTGTACTGCGACGGTATAAAACAACTGGACCACATCGGGCGACAGCCGCGCCGCCAGGTTAACGATATCGGCAGAAACAGGATCGTCGGCCGGCGTTACACCCGACACCCGCTGCTCGATGGCAATACGGGATAAAAGGACACATAAATCGGCCAGGGCACCGGAATATGACAAACCGCGTGTGGCCAGCTCGTCGGCCACTTCAAGAACCGCGTGACCACTGCCCGCAGCCAGCCCTTCAAGCAGGCGCACCAGATAGCGTTGATCAATGGTGCCCAGCATGCCACGGACAGCCTCGGCGGACAGTTGCCCGGCACTGTAGGCGATGGCTTGGTCAGTCAGCGACAACGCGTCGCGCATGGACCCGGCAGCGGCCTGGGCAATGAGGCGCAAGGCCGGAACTTCGAAACTGATGTTTTCATGCTGCAAAACACCTTGCAAATGCCCGACGATAGATTCGGCCGTCATTTGCTTGAGGTTGAACTGCAGGCAGCGTGACAACACCGTAACCGGAATTTTCTGCGGGTCGGTGGTTGCCAGGATGAACTTGACGTGAGCGGGCGGCTCTTCGAGGGTTTTGAGCATGGCGTTGAACGCATGCCCGGTCAACATGTGGACCTCGTCAATCATGTAGACCTTGAAACGCCCTGCTCCGGGCGCGTACACGGCCTGTTCCAGCAACTGGGTCATTTCATCGACACCGCGATTGGACGCGGCGTCGAGCTCGACATAATCGACAAACCGGCCTTCATCGATCTCGACACAGGCACGGCACTGGCCACACGGTGTCGCGGTAATACCAGTTTCGCAATTAAGGGATTTGGCCAGAAGCCGCGACAACGTGGTCTTGCCGACCCCACGCGTGCCGGTAAACAACCAGGCATGGTGCAAACGCTGGGTTTGCAGGGCGTGCGTCAGTGCCCTGACCACATGATCTTGGCCTACAAGGGTGTCAAACGAGCGGGGCCGCCATTTGCGCGCCAGTACCAGATATGTCATGCAGTGTACGTATCAAAGAAAAGGCGAGCCTGACTTCGGCACTGGTTCTAAACGACTATGGCTGCTTCGTTCCCGACCTGACCAGGTTTGCCGCCGAACCATGCGAAGGGGCCCGCCACGCAGGAGTTTAACAGGAATTTGAATCCTCGATCCAAATGTCGGCCCGCGGAAAATAAAGGGCGGCACGGGCAGGACGACCATCCAGGGCACTGACCTGATCACGATAACGCACCATTTGATCAGCATATCGCTGCCGCATACGCTGAATGAACTGCTCGTCTGATTCGCCTGCTGCGGGCTGACCGGTTTTATAGTCAACCACCAGCCAGCCCTGTTCATCGGATACCGCCAGATCAATGATGGACACACGCCCGGATACATCGAGCAGCGACCACTCGCGATAGGCCCGTGCCAGACCCAGCAGCCAGCGGCCCCGCGGGCTGTCCAGCGTCGCCTGCAGGGTTTCGCATACCACGGTTGCTGCCGCGTCGATTCGCCCGACAGGCAAACCGGCACGCGATAACTGGCGCTGAATCAAAGGGTGCTGCTGCCCGATCCGTTCAGGGGTCCAGCCCTCGCCGCCCGCCTTGCCCAGCCGTTCGAGCCAGGCATGGGCCACCGTTCCGATCAACGCATCCTCATTGGAAGAGGCCGACCACTGCCAGTCAATACCGCCCGGGCGTTCGCGGGAGCGGACGGAGTCGCCCGATGAAAGCGCCATGAGGGGTAAGCGACGCAACATTCTGGTGGACATGCCCGCCTCTGGTGCAAGTGCGCCCGCCTCGGGTTGAGTTATGGATACCCTGCCGTTTGGAAGGCTTGCCAAACCCGTTTCGACGGGCTGCTCCTGAACCGCAGGCAAAACGGCCTCGGGCCGCGACAACGGCCCCAGCCACGGCCACAATTTACCCAGCAAACTGCCCTTGCCCGGGTCTTTCACCTGCCCCTTGCCATCGTCCCATGCGACCTGTCCCACCAGACACAATTGCTGTCGGGCACGCGTCGCCGCCACGTACAGCAAACGGTCAACCTCATAATCAGACCGTTGTTTCTCTCGCGCCCGCAGGTAATTCGTGACCGGATCGACCGATTCATCAGACCGGGGTCGTATGGGCGCAATCAGCAGCCGCCCTTCGCTGTACTCGAAAAGTACGAGACGCGGGTTGTCGGCTGATGCCCCATGCTGCAAGCCCATGAGTATGACGGTATCAAACTGCAATCCTTTGGACTTGTGAATCGTCATGACCTCGATGGCCGGACCACTTTCATGACCGGGTGATGCGTACAGCCGATCAAGCTGTGCATCCAGTTCGACAGGATCAAGTGCGCCGTACGGCGCCAGTTTCTCGATGAGTCGGAAAAAGCTTTGCGCATCAGCGCGTTCGTCCTCGCGACCATAGACCTTTTCGCCCCCAAACGCTGCCAGCACTGCTGCAACCAGGACGCGAACGGCAACACACCCTCGTCGTTACCCTGATCGAGCAAGACCGCAGCGGCATGAACAATACGCCGGTGTTCATCACCAACGACACCCCAGGCCTCGGGGTCGTCCGCGTGTACATACGCCCGCAACACCTCGTGTGGCGCGGCAGAGGCATTGCCGCCGAACAAGGCGTGCAATGTCTGCAAGCGCAACCCGCAGACCGGAGAACGCAACAACGACAGCCAGGCCAGCCGATCGGCCGGGTGCGACAACGCGCACGCCAGCTGCACCAGATCGACAATGACCTGCCGGGACTTCAGGGAAACCAGCTCGACGGCGCGGCACGGCAAGCCGTTCGCCCCCAGTTGACGGACCACATCAAGCAAATGGCTGCGCGCCCGCACCAGAATTGCGACAGGATGATCACTGGCCGGGTTTCGTGCCAGCGCCTCACGCGCCAGACGCACAACCTGGTCTTGCGCTGCCCGCACCACAGCGTCTGGCACTTCGTCTTCAGACAGGCCTGTCCAAACCGGATGAAACGTGACCCCACAACCGTCAAGCGGGGCATTGAACGCCACCGAGGGCGAATAGGGAATTGCCCCCAGCCCCATATGAGGCGTAGCGGGAAACAAACCGCCGAACACTTGATTAACCCAGTCAACAATGGCGGCTTGAGACCTGAAGTTTGTCGTCAACTGCAAGGACTCGAGCTGGACATCACCCAAACCCTGGTCGCGAACCTTGAGAAACAACCCGACCTCGGCCTTGCGGAAACGATAGATCGACTGCATCGGGTCACCGACCAGAAAAAGCGTACGCCCATCATCGGGCAACCACCCTGACGTGAGACGTTCAAGCAGATCGATCTGGGCCTGGCTGGTATCCTGAAATTCATCCACGAGCAAATGGCGGACGGCGCTGTCGAGTGACAGCAACAAATCGGTTGGCTCATCGGGCGTCCCCAGGGCGCGCAGGGCACGCTGCGCAATTTCAATGAAATCAACCTCGCCGGCATCGGCAAAGGCCAGCACCAGCTGCCCGCAAGCCAGCCGCAACACATCCATCAGATCCGACAGGACATCGAGATGCCAGCGCTGATATCCGCCCGCCGGTGCATTGCGAATTTCAGCCAGCGCAGCAACCCAGTCCTCGGTTCCGTCAAACTCGTTGAGCCACGCCATGAACGCATTACGATGCGCCGTACCGGCATCAAAACCTGTTGACTTGTTGACCGTCTTGCGCAAGGATCCGGCACCTGTCAGGACCAGCTCAGACAAAGCCTGCCACTGCGGCAAGGCATCCGCCACTGGCGGGAATGGCGTGCCATCCCAATCACGCAAAGGCAGGACACCCGGCATTTTTCCAGCCTGTTCGAGTGCCTCGACGGCCAGACGACAAGGGCCGGCCAATGTCTTGGCCCAGCCCAACGGCATCAACGACGCCAGACGCCGCAGATCTTCCTCAATGGCCTCGTCAAGAAAAGCCGCCAGCAGGAAGGGATCATTCCCGCCCGACAACAGGGGCATCCATTGATCACGGCTACCCAGCATCTGGGCCAGCAAATTTTCAGCCGCGCGCACGTCAACATCAAGGTGTGCCAGCACCCGGGCCACACTATCGAAATCGTCTACCATGGCCAGCGTAGCCTGAGCCGCCTGACGGTAGTGATGCTCGGGGTCATCCGCCATGCCGGGCATGCCGCCCAAGGCGCTAAGCCATGGCATGCTGCGCACCAGCCAGGCACAAAACGAATCAATCGTACGGATACTCAAGCGGGCCGGGTATTGCAACAGATGCCAGCCCTTCTGGCGATCGCGTTCGATGGCTGCGCGCGCCAGCGCCCAACTATGCCGGCGATGTTCTTCAGGGGGCTCAGGGCCCAAACCCTGGGCCAACTTGGACAAGACACGTGCATGCATCTCTGAGGCTGCCTTGCGCGTGAATGTAATGGCCACGATTTCCTCAGGGCGATCAACCGTGGCCAACAGCGCCAGAATGCGGTCTGTCAGCAACTCGGTTTTACCCGACCCGGCTGGCGCCTGCACCAGAAAAGACACCTGCGGGTCCAGCGCCCTGCGGCGCGCCTGCGCATCGTGGATCTGATCAGACATCGGCTTCCCCGGTTTCCTTCATGGTTTCGTTTTCTGATTCATCGAGCCGCAAAAAAGGCAAGACATCACACCAGCCAAGATCCTGGATTTTCATGAACATGTTACGTGCATCACCCGCAATGAACTCGTTGGCCAACCCTTCAATCGCATTGGACCACCCTGACAACACCCCGCCCCATGCGGGCAGGACCTCAAGACCGGCCAGGCCATAGTTGTCGGTTTCAGCAAATCCTTTAAGGACACAATCGCGCGCATGCAAACGCGCCAGCACCAGAGCACCAACCCGCTCTGATGCTTCGCCGGTACTGATGACCGACGCATAAAACGGCAGCTGCAGCTCTACCGGGCGCTCGCGTAACCAGTCGGCCTTGGGCTGAGGCTTGCCATTTCCCGTCTTGTAGTCGATGACAGCCAGTTGATCGTCATCGAGACGGTCGACGCGATCAAGCCGCAACGTCAGTTTCAGCACCCCGTGCGACCACACGACCGTTTTTTCGGTCGCCTCGACACTAAAAGGAGCCCGACCGCGCTCTTGCTGCAGCCAGGACAACACAACCTTGCTGCCGCGCTCAAGTTCGAGCCGACGCAAGGTCTGGGTATAGTCATGCAAATGCTCATCGGCCGCTGTCGCCAGCGCCTGGTCTACCCGTGCATTGATTGAACCATCGATAAACGAGGCCTCAAGGGTGTGATGATCGCGCAACTGCTGCCAAACCAGCTCGAGCGCACGGTGCATGAACAACCCCGGGCATTCTGGCTGGCCGGCCCGGCATAATCGGGCAATTGCGAGGCACCCAGACGATATTTGACGAAAGCCCACAACGGATTTCGTGCCTGCGTATCAAGCAACCCGATACCCCCGGACACTTTTTCGTCTGCAGCCAGGGGCGGACCCCGCTCGTCACGCAGAATTTCAAGAGATACCCGGTCGCGCAGCGCCTGGACGCCGTCTTCGAGATCGACCTGGGCGATGGCAGTGATGAAGGGGCTGGGGCGCAGTTCACTTTCGCCGGCATGCAGCGCGTGACTGAACCAGACCTGCGGCGCCAGACGACACAGGTCATCGAACAACATACCGGCCCACTGCAACTCGCGCTCGGGCGTGGCGCGCGGCGCCCCGGCATGACGCAACACCGCCGCTGGCAACAACGGATTGGGACGCATCGGGGCGGGCAGAACATCGTCGGTAAGACCCAGAACCCAAACGCCGTCCCAACGCCCCCTCGGCTTCGAGCAGCCCCAGAACATCAAGCCGGGCCGCCGCATCTCGCTGGGGCTGAAAGGGTGTTTCGTTGAGTAGCCGGGCCAGTAAACCTACAGCCTCTGGCAGCGAAACCTCGCCCCAGACCACCTCGTATTGCCCCAGTTGCCCGACCACACGGTCAAACGCTTCCAGCGTCTGAAACGCGGCGCTGCCCTGGGATCCTCCACCCGGAAACCCCAGGTGTGCAAGAAGCCCCTGAAACTGGCCGCACGAAGGTGCAACCCCGCGCGACGGGGTTGATGCATGAGCGCATCGGCACATGCGACCCAGGCTTGATGCAACCGGGGAGCCTGATTGGCCAACACGGCCGTGAACTCGGACAGTGACACAGCCGTGACCGCACGCTTGCGCCAGAATGCGTCAATACGGGCCCGGGCAGCAGCCTCGCCAAGCCCGCCAGCACAGGCACCGGCCAACAAGGCCGCACCCAGCACGGCAGGTGTTGAATGACCTGCCCGATGGAAATCGGCCAGAGCCTGCAGCCAGGCCAACGCCGCGCGAGCCAGCGGCCACTGGCCTAACGGTCGGGCAACTGCAACGTTGTAACGCTCAGCGACAGGCAAAATCTGGTGCAGTACGCGATGGGCCAGCGCGACATCAGCTTCGAGACGACTGGCCACGATCGCATAACGCCCCTTCGGATCATTTTGCAAACACTCCCGCGCCCAATGCGCAGCGGCCCACCACTCGGGGTCTGTGTCAGCAACGGCAACACGCCGCAAAGCACCGGACGCTTGCTGACGCGATGACAAAACACAAACCTGGACACCCGTCGCACCAAGGGTTGAAAGCAGCGACGACAATCGTGGCGACAGCTCGTTGAAACCCGCCAGCACCAGCGTATCAAGATCCAGTGGCAATGTGCCATCGACGGCCGCAGCACATACTCGTCCGATACTGGCATTGACATCTTCAGCATCGAGTGCGGCCAACCGCAAGCGATAGGCGTCACGCCAGACCAGAAAACGCTGGTAATCAGGCGTTTCTGCCGCCGGGTCCACCGTCAGTTGCCATTCGTCCATGAGCGTATCGGCGTCATAGGCCAGACGCGCCGCCGTGGTCGAATCGAGCAGGCTGGCCTCACCCTCGACCTCCTGGATCACCTGGCGCCACACCCCTTGCGCAGCGAATGCATCAAGCGCATGCGCAGGCGTGTTGGCCTGTGGCAAGAACGACAGCGCGTCGGCGGCTTGCCGATACCAGGCCGCGAGCGGCACAATGGAGGGCAATGGCATGACCCGCCGATCGTTACGCAGCAGGGTCGACAAGTCGGCCAACAAGCGGCGCGCATGACGGTTATTAACCGTGATCACCAGCGTGCGCTGGCTATCCATATCGAGCAAACCGGCCGGCGAAACGGCACCCAATGCACCCAAATCAGTTACAGTATTCAGCATGACTGCGACCCAGACCAGAAACCACCAGTTTACCGTGCAGAAACGACGACCCGCGTCGTACACAGACAGTAATGTCCTGCCTTGACAAGCCCCTGAATGCCTGCTCCGCCCATCTTTCTCCAACCCCTGATCCAAGACTTTCTGGATGCCCTTTGGCTGGAAGACGGCCTGGCCCAGAATACGCTGCAGGCCTACCGGCGTGATCTGACGGCGTTTTCAGCATGGCTGCATCAGACATATCAACGGCCGTTGACCAGCACGCAGGACGCCGACATCAAGGCCTGGTTTGCCGCAGAACGCGACGTTTCAAAAGCCACCACAGCAAACCGGCGCCTGGCGGCGTTGAAGCGTTTCTTTTCATGGGCCAAACGGCAAGGTCATATGCAGCACGACCCTTGCCTGACCCTGAAAAGTGCCCGGCAACCCTCCCGACTTCCAAAAACGCTTTCAGAGGCCCAGGTCGAAGCCCTGCTAAATGCCCCGAATACGCTGGATACACTGGGCCTGCGTGACCGCTCCATGCTGGAAACCCTTTACGCGACCGGCTTGCGGGTCAGTGAACTGGTATCTCTGAAATTACTCGAGGTCGACCTGAACGCAGGCGTACTGCGGGTTATCATGGGCAAAGGAGGCAAAGACCGTCTGGTACCACTGGGCGGCGAAGCCGTTTACTGGTTGCAGCGCTACCTGAATGACGCCCGCCCCCTGTTGCTGGGTCCTCGCCGTTCTGATGCCCTGTTCGTGACGACTCGAGCAGCGGCCATGACTCGGCAGTCATTCTGGTTGATCGTAAAAAACATGCTGCGCAAGCCGGCATCACGGCACCGCTGTCACCCCATGTACTGCGACATGCCTTCGCAACACACCTGCTGAACCACGGCGCCGACCTGCGGGTTGTACAAATGCTGCTGGGGCACGCCGATATTTCGACCACCCAGATTTATACGCATGTGGCGCGCGAGCGATTGAAGTCCCTGCATGCCCGTCATCACCCGCGCGGGTAGCAAACGCCACTGACGCGTGTTACCCCCATGTTACCGTTTCACGAAAAAACCGATTTTGCCAATGTCACTTCGAAACATCAAAAAGCTGAACCTGCGCAGGCTGATTGTCACCCTGGCCGTCATCACCGGCATCATCATGCTGATCAACAGTTTCTACGCCAGTTACAAGGCACAGGAACGAATTCTTATTGAAAATCGCCTGCAACTGAACAAGGCTTACGCCAGCAAGGTTGCCGCCGCCACCAGCGACTACCTGCAGAACGCCATGCAACAGTTGCGCTACAGCAGCAAAGAACTTAGCAAGATTATTGATATTCCCCACAGCCTGCGGGCGGAAACCCATCGCCTTTACGAACAGACAGAAAATTTTGACTCGGTCGTCGTGATCAACGCTAACGGCCAGGTTCTGGCCACCAGCCCGACCAACCCGGAACTTGATGGCAAAGTGCTCGGCACCCCGGGCGTGGTCGAGGCCCTGGCACGCAAGGCCCCCACGATCAGCGAGCCGTATGTCTCGTCAACAGGCAACCTGATCATCGCTTTGTCGCAACCCATCTTCTCGGCGGCGGGTGACTATATGGGTTATGTGGGCGGCAGTATTTACCTGCGACGCAACCACATCCTCGACCGCCTGCTGGGCGACCACCATTACAGTGACAGCACTTACCTGTATGCCATCGCCCAGAACCGCAGCCTGCTCTACCACCCTGAACGGAACAGGGTGGGCACCCCTGTGGGCGATAACCCTATTATTGATGCCGTTCTTGAAGGTGAAACCGGCGAAATGATTGCCCCCAACAGCCAGGGGTCACCATGCTGGCCGGTTACGCGCCGGTTGCGCTTACGGGTTGGGGCATTGTCGCGCAATGCCCCACCCACGACGCTTTGGCCCCCTGGGCTCACTCATGACCGGAGTTCTCAAAGACACGGCCCTGCCCGCTCTGGTTATTCTGGGCCTGGCCTGGTGGCTGTCGCGACTGATTTCCCGACCGCTGACCGCACTGGCTGAAGGCGCCCGCACACTGGACCTGCCCGATACCGCACGCAAAATTGAAAATGTCGAGTCATGGTACTTCGAGGCCAGCCAGCTGAAAAAGGCCATGCTCGAAAGCATGAGTACCTTTCACCACAAAATCGTCAAACTGAATATTGATGCCCAAACCGACGCACTGACCGGGCTGCTGAATCGCCGTGGGCAGGAAATGGCGCTGGAAGCTCTGGCGCAAAGCGCCCAGGATTTCTGCGTCGTCGCTTTGGATATTGATCACTTCAAACAGGTCAACGATGCATGGGGGCACGACATCGGTGACGTTGTGCTGCAACAACTGGCGACAGCGATACGGGTCTGCTCGCGTGATGAAGACCTGCTCTGCCGAAGTGGTGGCGAAGAGTTCCTGATGCTGCTCCCGGCAACGCCGCTCAGCGGCGGACAACATGTTGCAGGACGCCTGCGCAGTTATGTCGACAACCTGCACGACCTGCCGGGCCCGGGACACATTACGATATCGCTGGGGGTTGCGTATTGGTCACCCGATCTTGGCACTACGGTCGAACATGCCCTGAAAGCCGCCGACGACGCCTTGTACCAGGCCAAACGCAACGGTCGCAACCGGGTCGAAATCGCATCGACCTCTCGACAGTCTGCACTATAAAAAAGCCATGGGCATTTTGTGCACCATGGCCTGGGTCTTGCGGCATCGAATGCCAGAAGCCGTTTATTCGAACGTGAACAATTCCAGTTCGCAAACGTTATTGTCTTCGCTGACGACCTCATCACCATCGGCGAACACTGCTTTGAAATCGAACATGCAGCCGCCCGAACCATCGTCAATATCAATCACGATGGAACTGCCTGACTTCAGTTTCTGGCCGGCAAGAATATTTTCTTCCCAGTCGGTGATATTGGCACGCGACGCATGAAACGCCACGATGGTGACACCCGCCTTGTTGGCAATCTCGACGCGGCGGTCGGCTGCGGAAGCGGTAACAGAACCGAAAGTGGCGGCTGCGAAGGCGACGGAAAGGCAAATCGAACGAAGTTTGAACATGACACGACCCAAAAAAGTTAAGGGTGACTGAAAAGTGAAGGTTTAGGGCGCCGCCAATGAACACAGCGGACGTCGTCATGATACCGGTTTCGATACAGTTTTTATATATCGAAACGAGTCACTCGAAAAATTTTTTCAACAACGACTAACATCGTTTATCGCAGGCGCAGGCTTGCAATCAAAAAAGAGCGCTCGTGGGCGCTCTTTTTGTTGCACTGGTCGCTGGCGTCTCCGACAGGAATCGAACCTGTAATCTTCCCTTAGGAGGGGAAAGTTATATCCATTTAACTACGGAGACGGCGCGGTGCCATTTTAGCAGCAAGCAGTGTTGTTTTTTGTTCTCGGTGAAAACGTGAATTTTTCATGACGGCACTTGCATTATTTTCGGGCAAGAATAATTTCTGTAGGTTGATCCTGATACGGCCAAACTGCTGTCGAACGGCACACGCACCCGAATGCTGTTTCGGCCCTTGCACTACAATCCAGCCTTCACTCCAGGAATTAAAAAATGGAACAGGAAAATCGCAAATTGGGCGATATTGCGTTCTTTTTAACCGACGAACAAGACACCGAAGCGCTGGCGCAACAACTGGCCCCCTGCTGCTGGCCGATGACCCCGATCACCCCGGGCTACCTCAAGGCGGTCATATCCACCTGAGGGGTGATCTAGGTGCAGGCAAGACCTGCTTCGCGCGTGCGTTGCTTAGGGCCTGCGGTGTCACCGGCCGAATCAAGAGCCCGAGCTACGCCTTGCTTGAAAGCTATAAAGTTTCTAACTTATACTTGTATCATCTTGATTTTTATAGATTTAGCGACCCGCGCGAATGGATTGACGCCGGCTTCCGGGATCTCCTGCAAAAACAAGGGGTTGTACTGATCGAGTGGCCTGAACAGGCCGGCGGTTTACTACCGCCCCCGATCTTGACATCGCTCTTGACTATGCAGGAACCGGTCGGCAGGCACGGTTAACCGCCTACAGCAACAAAGGACAATCATGGCTAAACAGACTAGTGCTTCCGCAGAGCGGATCCCCGCCGCCGGGCTTGTCCGCCGACGCCTCGTAGCCACGGCAACAACCCTTTTTCTGCTGCCCGTCGTCCCGAAAATTGCGCATGCCAGCACCATTCTGGCGGTGCGCACCTGGCCGGCCGACGAATACACACGAGTTACGCTCGAACTGGCTTCCGAGCTCAAGGCCGAGCATTTCACGCTCGAAAACCCGCATCGTCTGGTGGTGGACATCAATGGCCTCACCATGAACCAGACCATCAACGAGCTGGTTTCCAAGGTGCGACCGAACGATCCCTACATCGCTTCAGTCCGGGTGGCACAAAACCGGCCCGATGTGGTGCGGCTTGTCTTTGACCTTAAACAGGCCATTGCACCCCAGGTATTTACACTCAAGCCGATTGGTGAGTACAAATTCCGTCTGGTGCTTGATCTGTACCCGAAAATTGCCCAAGATCCACTCATGGCCCTGAGCCAGATGGGCAACGATAACGGCCCCTGGCAGAAGTCCTCGAAAACCTTGCCCAGGCGCGCCCTGATGTACCCATTCCGTCGGTGCAAGGGCAACAGCTCCCGCCCGTTGCACAGCAAAAACCCGACCCGGTGATCCCTGGCCTGACACCCGCACCAGCGCCCCAGCGAGGCAACCAGCCCATTCTCATCGCTCTGGATGCAGGCCATGGCGGCGAAGATCCAGGCGCTATTGGCCCCAGTGGCACTCACGAAAAAGACATCGTGCTGGCTATCGCCAAGCGGCTCAAGAAAATGATTGATGCCCAGCCGAATATGCGCGCTTACCTGACACGTGACGGTGACTACTTTGTGCCCCTGCATGTGCGGGTGCAAAAGGCACGACGCGTCAAGGCCGACCTGTTCATCTCGATTCACGCCGATGCCTGGATCAAACCCTCCGCGCGTGGCTCGTCGGTATTTGTGTTGTCCCAGAACGGGGCATCAAGCGCGGCAGCACGCTGGCTGGCCCAAAACCAGAATGATGCCGACCTGATCGGGGGCATCAATATTGGCGCACAAAACCAGCAGGTTGCCAAGGTGTTGCTCGACATGTCCACCTCGGCCCAGATCAACGACTCCATCAAGGTGGGTGGACGCGTGCTTGGCGAAATCGGCAAGATCAACAAACTGCACAAGTCACACGTTGAACGTGCCGGCTTTGCCGTGTTGCGTGCACCTGACATCCCGTCCATATTGGTCGAAACCGCCTTCATCAGCAATCCGCACGAAGAACGCCTGCTGCGCAGCCCCGCGCACCAGACCAAAATTGCCGAAGCCATGCTCAAGGGCATCAACGATTATTTTGCAACTAGCCCGGGCTTGCACGTAGGGCATAATTGCCCTCACGATGTCGCAACGCCCTGTCATTACCCTCTTCCCGACCTCCTGATCAGCCAGATTGCTGCCGGTGAGGTCATCGAACGGCCCGCTTCGGTCCTCAAAGAAATTGTCGAAAATGCCATCGACGCCGGTGCTTCAAGCATTGAAGTGAGGCTCGATGGCGGCGGCATTCGCCGGATCGCTGTATCCGACAACGGTTGCGGAATCCCTCCTGATGAGCTCCAGCTGGCGCTCACCCGCCACGCCACCAGCAAAATCCATTCGCTCGACGACCTTGAGTCGGTGGCCTCGATGGGCTTCAGGGGCGAGGCCCTGGCTTCAATAAGTTCGGTTGCACGCCTGACCCTGACCTCGCGTACCGCCGATGAACCCCATGCCTGGCAAATCAGTGCACAGGACAGCACGGTCAGTGCAGCCTCCGGCCCGCAAGGGACAACCGTTGATGTGCGCCAGCTCTTTGAGACCGTACCCGCCCGCCGCAAATTCCTGCGAACCGAGGGCACCGAATATGGTCACTGCGTGGATGTTCTGGAACGCATCGCCCTGGCTCACCCCCACATCAGCTTCCGGTTGTTTCATAACGACAAGCCCCAACGTCACTGGAAGAGTGCCGACATCCCCCAGCGCATCCTGGATGTGCTGGGTACTGAGTTTGTGACCCAGGGCCTGGGTCTGGCCGTTGACCATGGCCTGATCCGGGTACAAGGCATGATCACCCGCCCCACTTATGCACGGGCGCGTGCCGACCGGCAGTACCTTTATGTCAATGGCCGGTACGTTAAAGACAAAACGGTATCGCATGCCGTGCGTCAGGCGTATTCCGATGTCCTGCATGGCGATCGGCAACCCGGTTACGTGCTGTTTTTATCCATTGACCCCGCCGCAGTCGATGTCAATGTCCATCCGGCAAAACACGAAATCCGCTTTCGTGACAGCGGTGCAGTCCACCAGTTTGTAACACGGGCATTAACGCAAACACTGGCGCAAACGGCACATAACGAGGGGTTGGAAGCCTCAGGACGGCAGGTGAGCCCGGCGACCGTCGTCAACCAGACCAACCTATCAAACCCGCTCGTCGGCCACGCAGCAAGCAGCCATGCCGCTGAGCCCACCCTGGCTTACCGGAACGAACCTGGCCAGCCCCCTGAAAAATCCGTATCAAATCCGGCCTGGCGCCCGGGTTTCAGCCAACAGACCCTGAACCTGCGATCAGCCCCGTCAAGACATGCTGCCGATTGGCAAACCCTGTATCGTCCCCTTGAGACGATTACTGCTCCGAATCCGTTTCCCGCGGGCACCGTCTCGCAACCCGAGGGTTCGCCACCTGCCCAGATGACGCCAATTTCTGATCAGGCTGCCGCTTCCCTGCCGGATCATGAGTTTCCCCTTGGCATGGCGCTGGCCCAGGTCCACGGCATTTACATCCTGGCGCAAACCGCCACGGGCCTGATCCTGGTGGACATGCATGCCGCCCATGAGCGTGTTGTCTACGAGCGCCTGAAAACGGCCATGGATACCCACCAGTTGCCCCGACAAGAACTGCTTGTTCCGGTGGTATTCAATGCTTCGGAGAAAGACGTCGCCCTGGCTGAAGAATATGCCGATGTGCTGAATGAGCTGGGTCTGGTGTTGCGCCCGGCCAGCCCGACGGCTCTGACCGTACGCGCCGTCCCCGCTTTGCTGGCCAGTGGTGATATTGAATCGCTGGCGCGCAATGTGTTGCTTGATCTGGCAGCGGTCGGCTCGTCCAGCCAGCTGATTGAACAACGCAACGCCCTGCTGGCGACCATGGCCTGCCATGGCTCGGTTCGAGCCAACCGGCGTCTGAGCCTTGACGAAATGAATGCACTATTGCGCAATATGGAGCGCACCGAGCGGGCCGACCAATGCAACCATGGCCGCCCGACCTGGGTGCACTGGACCTTGGGCGACCTGGACAAACTTTTCATGCGTGGCCAATGACACACCCACACCCCATCCTCTGCCTGTCCGGACCAACGGCCGCAGGCAAAAGTGCCTCAACACTGGCCATTGCAAGCCATTGGCCGGTTGAAATCATTACTGTTGACTCGGCCACCATTTACCGGGGTATGGACATCGGCACGGCCAAACCCTCCCGGGAAGAACAGGCCCAGGTTCCGCAGCATTTGCTGGACATCCGTGATCCGTCTGAAAGCTATTCAGCCGCAGAGTTTTGCAACGATGCAACCACACTGATTGAACAGATCCGTGGCCGGGGCCGTATCCCGCTGCTGTGCGGGGGCACCATGATGTATTACAAGGCCCTGCGGGAAGGGCTGAACGATCTGCCGGGGGCCGACCCGGCCCTGCGCGCCGAACTGGAGGCCGAAGCGGAGAAATCGGGTTGGCCAGCCTTGCACGCACGTCTGGCCGAGGTAGACCCGGTCACGGCCGCACGCCTGGCCCCCAACGATAGCCAACGCATCCAGCGTGCGCTGGAAATCTGGCACCTGAGCGGTCAACCCATGTCGGTTTTGCTGCAACACGGACGGCCGGGAGCACCGCAAAGCGATCATCAGTATGTCACTATCAGCCTTGAGCCTTCTGACCGGCTGGCCCTGCACCAGCGCATCGCCCGGCGCTACCAACAGATGCTGGAGCACGGTCTGGTGGAGGAAGTGCGGCACCTGTATGAACGCGGTGACCTGCACCCCGGTCTGCCCTCGGTACGATGCGTGGGCTACCGGCAACTCTGGGATTACCTGGACGGCAAGATCGATAAGACGCAAGCGATTGAACAGGCCATTGCCGCCACGCGACAGTTGGCCAAACGACAACTGACCTGGCTGCGCGCCCAGCCCGACCGAATCGTTGTTGACTGCCTGGCACCTGATGCCGCCGCCAGAGTGCTCGATACCGTATCACAACTGTGGTCAGGCAACTGACCCTACCTGCCAGAACCGGTTAAGGCTTCGACACAAATTTGCCGAAACCACCGGACCGAACCTAAACGACAACGGTTTGTGGCATATCGCCGCTTTGAGCTACGATTTCGCCCAGACGGCTGACCTGCTCACCATGAGCAGCCAGTGTTGCGCTGACCGCATCCGCCTGATCGGCCGGAACCACGATGACCATGCCGATACCACAGTTGAAAACGCGGTGCATTTCGGTATCGGCCACGTTGCCGCCTTTTTGCAGCCACTTGAACAGCTCGGGCATTTCCCAGGCATCGCGATGCAAACGCGCCGACAAGCCAGGTTGCAGAATACGAGGCACATTATCGAGCAAGCCACCGCCGGTAATGTGGGCGAGGCCCTTGATGGCCGTACCGTGCTGTTTTAATGCCGCCAATACCGAACGCACGTAAATGCGTGTGGGCGCCATGACGACATCGCCCAGAGGACGACCACCCAGATCATCTTCCGGCCGAGCACCGGTAGTTTCAATGATTTTGCGCAACAACGAGAACCCGTTGGAGTGTGCGCCGCTGGACGCCAGGCCCAGCACCACATCACCCACAGCAATAGACTTGCCATCAATGATTTTGGATTTTTCAACGGCGCCAACGGCAAAACCTGCCAGATCGTATTCACCCTCGGGGTACATGCCGGGCATTTCAGCAGTTTCACCACCGATAAGCGCACAGTTGGACAATTCACAGCCCTTGGCAATACCGCCCACCACGGCGGCGGCCGTATCCACGGACAACTTGCCGCAGGCAAAGTAGTCAAGGAAGAACAATGGCTCGGCCCCTGGACCAGGATATCGTTGACGCTCATGGCCACCAGATCGATACCGACCGTGTCGTGACGCTGCCAGTCGAAGGCCAGACGCAACTTGGTGCCTACCCCGTCGGTGCCCGACACCAGAACCGGCTCTTTGAAGTTCTTGGGCACTTCGAACAGCGCCCCAAAACCGCCGATACCGGCCATGACACCCGCGCGCATGGTTTTGGCTGCCAAAGGCTTGATGCGGTCGACCAGAGCGTCGCCGGCATCAATATCAACACCCGCATCGCGGTAGGTTAAAGAGGTGCTTGAGTTGTTTGTCATGAGAAAAGCCGTGGGATGTGCAAGAATTGCGTCTTAAATAAAATACCAAGGCGCATTTTACGCTTTTTAATGCCGTCAATGACCCAACAACTGATACTCAACCTGCTGCCCGCCCCAAACCCGACCCTGAACAATTTTGTGGCGGGCAAGAATCAGGCAGCGATCGAGGCGCTACAGCACTGCCAGCCAGGTCACGCCGTGTATCTGTGGGGGCCATCGGGCGCGGGGCGCAGCCACTTGCTGCAAGCCCTGGGATTTGCCGACGGGGCTCTGTATGTCCACCATAGCAACGCCAATCGTCTGTTGCAATCGCTGGTTGAGTCCGACACCATCGACGTGAAGCGCATTGCCGTTGACGGCATCGAACGCTACGACGATGACGCCCAGGCCGCCTTGTTCGCCCTGTATAACCGCTGGCGCGAATCGGCCAGCAGCTCGCGCGCCTTTGCCCTGCTGGCCGGTGGCGACCGCCCGCCCATAACCATGCCGGTTCGCGAAGACCTGCGCACCCGGCTGGGCTGGGACCTGGTCTTCAGGCTCGAACTGCTGTCTGATGAAGAGCGCGGCCAGGCCCTGCAAACACGTGCACAAGAGCGCGGGCTGCACCTGTCACCCGAAGTAATCCAATGGATCCTGACGCACTACGCCCGTGACATGAACCGCCTTACCGAGCTGATCGACGATCTGGACCATTATTCACTTGAAAAACAACGCGCCATTACCTTGCCGCTGTTACGCGCCTTCCTGAATTCAGACACGTCCCGTACAAAGCCCTAAAATACCGCTCATGCTTACCGAAACAATAAAAAACTTCGTCGGCCGATTGTTTTCCTCGCCTGCCCGCGGACCAGAGCGTCTGAGGCGTGAAAAACACGGCATCGACCGGCGCAACGTGTCACGACACGCCATCAAGGTATGTGAAGTCTTGCAACAAGCCGGCTTTGACGCATACATCGTCGGCGGTGCCGTACGAGACCTGATCATGGGCCTCGAACCGAAAGACTTCGATGTCGCCACCAATGCCACACCGAATGAAATCCGCTCACTGTTCCGCCGTGCCCGCATCATCGGCAAACGGTTCCAGCTGGTGCATGTCGTGTTCGGCCCCGAAATCATTGAAACGTCAACTTTCCGTGCCCCCGCCTCTGACGAACAGGAAACCGACGAGCACGGCCGTATCCTGCGCGACAACCAGTTTGGCACCCACGAACAAGACGCCGCCCGCCGCGATTTCACCCTCAATGCGCTGTATTACAACCCGGTCAATGAAGAAGTCATCGACTACCATCGCGGCGTAGCCGACCTCAAGAAAAAGCTGGTACGCATGATTGGCGACCCCCAGCTGCGCTACCGGGAAGACCCGGTCCGCATGCTGCGCGCCGTCCGTTTTGCAGCCAAGCTCAATGCCACCATAGAACCCGCGTCACTGGCCCCCATCAAACAAGCCGCCCACCTCATCGAGAATGTTCCGGCGTCCCGGCTGTTTGATGAAGTCATCAAATTGCTGACCTGCGGTCACGCCATGGAGTGCCTGGAAAAGCTGCGTGAGTTCGGCCTGGCTTCTTACCTGCTACCCTATCTGGACGACCTCATGTCCAACCCGGAAGACCGCCACTTCATCGACATGGCCCTCGAACGTACCGACCTGCGGGTACGGGCAGGCAAACCCATCAGCCCCGGCTTTTTGTTTGCCGCGATGCTATGGCGCATGGTGGACAAACGCTGGAAGCAAGGTGTGTACGATGGGCATCCGACCATGCAGGCCCTGATCGAAGCGGCAGACCGTGTCATTGACGAACAATCCGGACAAATGGCCATCCAGAAGCGTTTCCAGGGCGACATGAAAGAAATCTGGTTCATGCAACCCCGCTTCGAACGCGCCACGCCCAAGTCGATCTGGCGCATGTTTGAACACCCCCGCTTCCGGGCCGCTGTTGATTTCCTGCAGTTGCGCGCTGCCGGCCATGAAGTTGACAGTGTCCATGCCCAGTGGTGGATGGATCTGGCCAACGCCGAACCGGAAGAGCGCGGCCCCATGATCGACGCCTATCAGCAACGCAACCGCAACGAGGGCCCGGGGCCGGCCCGGCGCGTCGCAAACGTCGCCCCCGGCGCAAACCCGCCGGTGCGGCGGCCAACGTCCATTAATCGGTTCGCGAGGGGCTGGATAAAAACAGGCTTGGCGAGATACGAGCACAATCAAACATCAAACCACCGCTCAGCGACCCGAGACGCCTGACACACCTTCAGGTCTGCCCCTCGCCCCAAGTGTTACGAAAACATGATTGATCCCACCCCCACTACCGACGAACCGGTCTGGAACACGGCATTTATCGGACTGGGCGCGAACCTTGGGGAAGCCCACCAGACCTTGCTCAAGGCCATCGAAACGCTGGGCCGGCACGCAGACATTCGTCACCTGCAGCTGTCGCCGTTTTACAGCAGTGCACCGGTGCAGTCGCATGGCCCCGACTACGTCAATGCCGTTGCCCGCCTAGAAACCCGGCTGACACCCTACGCCTTGCTTGACGTGCTGCAGGCCCTCGAAACCCGGTTTGGCCGCGAGCGTCCGTACCGAAACGCACCTCGCACGCTGGATCTGGACATTCTGCTGTTCAACAATCTGGTCCAGAACGACCCTGCTCTGACCCTGCCGCACCCGCGCATGCACGAGCGCGCCTTTGTGCTGCAGCCATTAAAAACCTTGCGCCAGACATGATGCTGGCGCAAGGTTCTTTAAACGACCTGTTAACGGCCTGCGCCGGTCAGCGCATCACACAAATGCACTGACCGGCAAGGGTTCAATCAGCCTTTCACCGGCATGATTGAAATATCGGCAATACGGGCTGCCCACTCTTTCGGGCCGGTCTGGTGTACCGACGTGCCCTGGGAGTCCACCGCTACCGTCACTGGCATGTCCTTGACGTCGAACTCATAGATGGCTTCCATGCCCAGGTCTTCAAACCCGACGACCTTGGCACCGCGGATAGCCTTGGAAACCAGGTAAGCCGCACCACCCACCGCCATCAGATAGGCCGACTGGTGCTTGCGAATCGACTCGATGGCGACCGGACCCCGTTCAGCCTTGCCGATCATGGAAATAAGGCCGGTTTTCTCAAGCATCATGTCGGTGAATTTGTCCATGCGGGTTGCCGTAGTGGGGCCTGCGGGGCCAACCACTTCATCGCGTACCGGGTCAACCGGACCCACGTAGTAAATGACGCGATTCTTGAAATCAACCGGCAGCGGTTCACCGCGTTCCAGCATTTCCTGGATACGCTTGTGGGCGGCATCACGGCCCGTCAACATCTTGCCCGACAACAGCAAGGTCTGACCGGGCTTCCAGCTGGCCACCTGCTCTTTGGTGAGCGTATTCAGATCAACCTGGGTTGACTTGTTGTAATCGGGAGCCCAGTTCACATCGGGCCAGTCAGACAAAACGGGGGCCTCAAGACAGCCGGGCCGGAGCCATCGAGCACAAAATGACAGTGACGGGTCGCTGCACAGTTCGGGATCATGGCCACGGGCTTGGATGCCGCATGCGTCGGGAACGTCTTGATCTTGACGTCAAGCACCGTGGTCAGGCCACCCAGACCCTGGGCGCCGATACCCAGCGCGTTGACCTTTTCGTACAATTCGATACGCAGCTCTTCGAGCTTGTTCTGCGGGCCACGGGCCAGCAATTCGTACATATCGATGTCTTCCATCAGGCTTTCTTTGGCCATCAGCATGGCTTTTTCAGCCGTACCCCCACGCCAATACCCAGCATGCCCGGTGGGCACCAACCCGCCCCCATGGTGGGCACGGTTTTAAGCACCCAATCGATCAGGGAGTCGGAGGGGTTGAGCATGACAAACTTGGATTTGTTTTCCGAACCGCCGCCCTTGGCCGCCACCTGAACGTCAACGGTATCACCTGCCACCAGTTCAACATTGACGATACAGGGGGTGTTGTCACGCGTGTTTTTACGTGTGAACAGCGGGTCGGCCAGCACCGAGGCACGCAAGGGGTTGTCAGGGTTCAGGTAACCACGGCGCACACCCTCATCGCACAATTCCTGCATGGGACGCTGAGAATCAATACGAACGTTCATGCCGATCTTGAGGAACACATTGACAATGCCGGTGTCCTGGCAGATGGGGCGGTGCCCTTCGGCTGACATGCGCGAGTTGGTCAGAATCTGGGCAATGGCATCTTTGGCGGCCGGGCTTTGCTCACGCTCATAAGCCCGGGCCAGGTGCTGGATGTAGTCAGCGGGATGGTAATAACTGATGAACTGGACCGCGTCAGCAATCGACTGGATCAGGTCATCTTCTTTGATTACGGTTGTCATGATGGGCTTCTATCCGAAAGGAAAGGTTCTGTCTGAAAACTTGATTACTTGCCTTGCCACACGGGCTTGCGCTTTTCGGCAAATGCGGTCGCACCTTCTTTGGCGTCCGCGGAGTCAAAAATAGGCTGAACGCGCGGGCGCTGGAGGTCGAACATGTGAGACTGCTGCCAGTCTTGGGACTCGAGTACGATACGCTTGGCCATCTGAACAGCCAACGGGCCGTTATCACCCACAATGGCGGCCAATTCCATGGCGCCTTCAACCGCCTTGCCCGGTTCAACCAGACGATTGACCATGCCAAAATGGTACGCACGCTCGGCTGGCAGCATTTCGCCGGTCAGGATGTACTCCATGGCGATGTGATAGGGAATACGCTTGGGCAAGCGCAACATACCGCCCGAACTGGGAACCAGCCCGCGCTTGGTTTCGGGCAGACCAAAATTCACATTGTTCGCCGCAACAATCATGTCGCATGCCAACGCCAGTTCACAGCCACCGGCCAGGGCATAACCCTCAACGGCGGCGATAAGGGGTTTTTTCGGGCTTTTTTCACATAAACCACCCAGACCGCGTCCTGGCACCAACGGACGCTGACCGGTCTTGGCAAAGGCTTTCAGATCCATACCCGATGAAAACGTGCCACCGGCACCGGTCAGGATACCGATAACGACGTTGTCGTCGGCATCCAGCGCATCGAAGGCCTTGGCCATTTCGTGGGCTGTTTCAAAGTTGATGGCATTTCGAGCCTCGGGACGGTTGATGGTGATGACCATCACGCGGCCGACCACTTCGGTTTTAACCAGATCTGTCATGTAAAAAGCTCCTGGCACACGGATTGTGCACGCAATTGAAAATGATCGATAGCTCAATATCATACGACCTTTCAGGCTTCAACCAAAAATCGGTCGTGGCAACAAACGGCAACGGCAAGACCTGAAAAACACGGCCACACACCCTTTGAAAGCAGCGTGCAAACGGCCCGCAAGCGGTGAGCACGTGAAGCACGCTAAAATTGAACCCTTTTTTTGCGGAATTCCCCGTTTTTGGCTCTCGCTCATGCTCACGTTTCAGCAAATCATCCTGACGCTCCAGAACTACTGGGATCAACAGGGCTGTGCCCTGCTCCAGCCTTACGATATGGAAGTTGGTGCCGGCACCTCTCACACCGCCACGTTCTTGCGGGCCATTGGCCCAGAGCCTTGGCGTGCCGCCTACGTTCAACCGTCACGGCGCCCCAAAGACGGCCGCTACGGCGAAAACCCCAATCGTCTTCAGCACTACTATCAATATCAGGTGGTGCTCAAGCCTGCGCCGTCCAACATTCTTGACCTGTACATCAACTCGCTCAAGGCCTTGGGCATCAACCCCGACGAGCACGATATCCGCTTTGTCGAAGATGACTGGGAAAACCCCACGCTGGGTGCCTGGGGTCTGGGTTGGGAAGTATGGCTAAATGGCATGGAAGTTACCCAGTTCACCTACTTCCAGCAGGTTGGCGGTCTTGACTGCACCCCCACCACGGGTGAAATCACCTACGGTCTTGAGCGCCTGGCCATGTACCTGCAAGGTGTTGAAAGTGTGTATGACCTGGTCTGGACCCAAAGCGCCGATGGTCGCAAAGTGCTGTACCGTGACGTATTCCACCAGAACGAAGTGGAACAATCCACGTACAACTTCGAACATGCCTCAACCGACATGCTGTTTGCCCACTTCAATGACTACGAAGCCGAGGCAACCCGCCTGATCGCGGTACCGTTGGCCCTGCCCGCCTACGAAGCCGCCCTGAAAGCGGCCCACACGTTCAACATGCTTGACGCACGCGGCGCTATCAGCGTCACCGAACGTGCCGCCTACATTGGCCGCATCCGCAACCTCTCGCGCGCTGTTGCGCAAGCCTATTACGATTCACGCGAAAAACTCGGTTTCCCCATGCTTGATAAAACCCCGGAGGCTGTGTAATGACAACAGCCCAAACCCGCCCCCTGCTGGTTGAACTGGTCACCGAAGAGCTGCCACCCAAAGCACTGAACACGCTGGGTAAAGCGTTTGCCCAGGGCATTCATGCGGTGCTTGAAAAGCACCACCTGCTGGCCGATGGCAACGTTACCACCGACTACGCCACCCCGCGCCGTCTGGCGGTACACCTCAGCCATGTTCTGGTGCAGGCCCCCGAGCAGTCGTTCACCGAAAAACTCATGCCCGCCAAGGTTGGCCTGACCCCCGACGGGCAGGCCACACCCGCCCTGGTTAAAAAACTCGAAAGTAAAGGTCTCGGCCATTTGCTGCCTGCCGACCTGGTCAGCGAATCTGACGGCAAGCAAGACTATCTGTATGCGAAAGGCACAGCACCTGGCGCATCACTGGCCGAATCACTGCAAGAAGCGCTTGAGGCCGCAATTGCCGGGTTGCCGATCCCCAAAGTCATGCGTTACCAGCTAGAGGATGGCGTTACCAGCGTCAAGTTCGTACGCCCTGCCCATCACCTGCTTGCCCTGCATGGCACCGATGTCGTCCCGGTGGCCACGCTGGGTCTTACCGCCGACCGCATCAGCAACGGCCATCGCTTCATGGGTCAAGCCACGCTGTCGATCCAGTCAGCAGACACCTGGGTGCAGCAACTGGCCGACGAGGGTCGTGTCATTGCGTCATTCGATGACCGACGCAACGCCATTGCTGCTCAGTTGGCCAGCCAGGCACAGGCCTTGGGCGGCACCATCGGCACCGGCCCCGAAGTCGACGCCTTGCTTGACGAGGTCACCGCCCTGGTCGAACACCCCACGGTGTACGCCGGTCAGTTTGACCCGAAATTCCTCGACGTTCCCGCCGAATGCCTGATCCTGACCATGCGGCTTAATCAGAAATACTTTCCGCTGTTTGAGCCTGCCACCGGAAAACTGACGCACCGCTTCCTGATCGTCAGCAACATGCAGGTCAACGACCCGCGCCACATTGTTGAGGGTAACGAGCGGGTCGTGCGTCCACGCCTGGCCGACGCCCAGTTTTTCTTCGACACCGACCGCAAGGCAACGCTTGAAAGCCGGGTTGATTCGCTGGCCAACCGCGTTTATCACAACAAACTGGGTTCACAGCGCGAGCGGATCGAGCGCGTGCGCGCGATTGCCCGCCATATCGCCGGTTGTCTTGGCGGTAACGAAGCCCATGCCGACCGCGCGGCCCTGCTGGCCAAAGCCGACCTGAATTCAAATATGGTTGGTGAGTTCCCCGAGCTGCAAGGCATCATGGGTGCGTATTACGCAACCGCCGACAACGAACCCGTCGAAGTGGTCACCGCGATTGGCGAACAATACCGCATCCGTCTTGATGCCGCTGTCACTGCTGCCACACTGACCAGCACCATTCTCTTCATTGCCGAGCGTGCCGAGACGCTGGTGGGTATCTGGGGCATTGGCCTGGTCCCCAGCGGCGAACGCGACCCCTATGGGTTGCGTCGGGCTGCCCTGGGCATCATCAGTGCCTTCGAGCAACTGGCCGCCGGTGACTACCTCGGCCCTGGCAAACCGAACCAATTGTCACTGCGCGACTTGCTTGATTTCACCGCGAGTACATTTGGCGCCCACCCGCTTGACGCCGGCACCGTCAATGACGTTGCCGGGTTCATTTACGAACGCTACCGCAACCAGTTAGGTGCCGATCACGACCGTAACGTCGTCGATGCTGTGCTTGAACTTTCCCCCGCTGCACGAAGTGCAGGCACGTGTTGCAGCCTGCGGTACGTTTGCCCAAATGCCCGAAGCCCAAAGCCTGGCAGCGGCCAACAAGCGCATCACCAATCTGCTCAAGAAAGCCGATGCTGTCCCCGAGACGATTGATGCGTCGCGTCTGTCCGAGCCCGCCGAGCAGGCTCTGGCGGCCAAGATTGATCAAGTATCGCCGAAGGCGCAGCAGCAATTTGCCCAGGGCGACTTTGCCGGCGCTTTGTCGACGCTATCGGAAACCCGTGAGGCTGTAGATCAGTTCTTTGCCGACGTCATGGTCATGGCCGATGACCCGGCCGTGCGCGCCAATCGTCTGGCTTTGCTGGGCCAACTGGGGCGTCTCATGAACCAGGTCGCCGATATTTCAAGGTTAGCGCAGTGAAACTTGCCATCATCGACCGCGACGGCGTCATCAATCACGACAGTGACGCCTACATCAAAAGCCCCGACGAATGGGTACCCATTGAAGGCAGCCTCGACGCCCTTGCCCGCCTGTCACGGGCAGGCTGGAAAGTCGTCATTGCCAGCAACCAGTCGGGGTTGGCGCGCGGCCTGTTCACCATCGAATCCCTCAACGCCATTCATGCCAAACTCCGGCATGAACTGGCGCAGGCCGGTGGCACGATCGATGCAATTTTCATCTGTCCCCACGGGCCTGACGATGGCTGCGAATGCCGTAAACCTCGTCCCGGTATGTTTCTCGACATTGCCCGGCGCTACGACATCAGCCTGCAAGATGTACCTGCTGTCGGCGACTCATGGCGCGACCTTCAGGCGGCATCCACCGCCGGCTGCACCCCATGGCTGGTCATGACCGGAAATGGCCAGAAAACCTGGGACAAGGGCGACCTGCCCAGTGGCACCCAGGTTCGGGCCAACCTGGCTGAAGTGGTTGACGCCTGGCTGGAAGGTTAATCATGGCCGCGTTGCGATCAAGCCTGTACATGCTCTTCCTGACGGTCACGGTCATACCGTACGCCTTCGCTTGTCTGCTGTGGTCACCCCTGCCCTTGCGCTGGCGCTACCGGCTCACCATGGGTTGGCCACGTCTGGCGGTCTGGGGAGCCAAGGTCATTGTCGGTATTCGTTGGGAAATCAAAGGCGCTGAAAACTTTCCCGATGGCCCGGCCGTTGTTCTGGCCAAGCACCAGTCGGCATGGGAAACGCTGTTCCTGCCGGCCTACTTGCCCCGTCAGGCCTGTTTTGTCTACAAAAAGAATTGCACCGCGTTCCTTTCTTTGGATGGGGCCTGGCCCTGCTGCGCATGATCCCCATCGATCGCGGGCGCGGGCGTGATGCCTTTGAACAAGTCGTCAAAGTCGGCCGGGCACGCCTGAACGAAGGTCGCTGGCCCGTCCTGTTTCCGGAAGGAACCCGCATCGCACCCGGTCAAACCGGTCGCTACAAAGGGGCGGTGCCCTGTTGGCCACCCGCACGGGTGCACCGGTTATCCCCATCGCACTGAACGCCGGCGAATGCTGGCCCAAAAACGCGTTCATCAAAAAGCCAGGCCTGATCACCGTCTCGATCGGCCCGGCCATTGAAAGCACCGGCCTGGATGCCGAGACACTGAATACGCGGGTACAAGCCTGGATTGAAGCGGAAATGCGGGTACTCAACCCGGAGCGCTATGGCAAAGGCTGATCAGCTGTCGCTGTTCGACGCCTTGCCGGCCAATCCGGCCCCGGCCACATCTGTCATCCCCCTAAACCCAAGGCGACAGATCCGGTCAAGATCGAACCGCCACCTACGCTGCCTATCGGTGCCAAATGGCGTGAAATCAACACGCCCATTCAACCTATCGGATTCACACTGATGCGGTCACGCCGACGCAGCATCGGGCTTCAGATTACCGATGATGGGCTGCGTGTCACCGCGCCGCAATGGATAGGCCTACGTCAGATTGATGACGCAGTACAAAGCAAAGCGGCCTGGATCATCGACAAGCTGGGGCACTATCAGTCGCGCAAAGAGCGCCTCGCCCTGGCCGAAACACAATGGCGAAACGGCGGGAAAATACCCTATCTTGGCCAACAAATTGTGCTGTCGCTGGGTGAGCAGCTAGACAAGCCGTGGCGCTACCATGGTGACCCGTTGACACCCAAAGACGGGGACACACTGGGGCTTGGTTTACCGTTAAGCGCCGACCACGCCCGTATCCGCGATAGCGTCGACATCTGGTTGCAGGGGCAGGCAAAATTCTGGTTCTTCCTGCGCCTGGAAGATTTCCATAAACGTTTTGGCCTGGCTCCCAGTCACTGGCGATTGTCTTCGGCCTCTACGCGTTGGGGGTCATGCAGTTCGCAAGGACGCATTATGCTGAACTGGCGACTGGTGCACTTCGAGCCTGCCATCATTGATTATGTGATTGCCCACGAACTGGCGCACCTGAACTTCATGGACCACAGCCGCAATTTCTGGCAAGAGGTCGAACGCCTCTGCCCCGGGTTCCAGCATGCCCGGAACACCCTGCGCGGTCATCATCCGGCATCATTGCCCTTGCTTTAACAGGAGAATCTCCATGCGTTTACTTCACACTATGCTGCGTGTCGGCAATCTGGAAAAGTCCCTGGCGTTCTATACCGACGTCATGGGCATGCAGCTGCTGCGCAAAAAGACTACCCCGAAGGCCGTTTCACCCTGGCATTCGTTGGCTATCAACCTGAAGATGAGGGTGCCGTCATTGAGCTGACCCACAATTGGGATACCGATCATTACGAGCTGGGCACTGGCTATGGTCATATCGCCCTCGAGGTCGAAGACGCCTATGCCACCTGTGATGCCATCCGGGCACGCGGCGGCAACGTAGTTAGAGAGGCAGGCCCCATGAAACACAGCACGACGGTCATCGCGTTTGTTGAAGACCCCGATGGTTACAAGATTGAGCTGATCCAGCGTAAAGGCCGCCAGGACTGACGCCAAGCCTTTGTACCGGCGCTGACACCTCTCAGGACAGCCTACTTCAAAATTTCAAGGCAGTTTCTGCATGTTGAACGTACTCTGGCTGGCGTTTTTCCTGATCAGCGCCGCATCAGCACTTTTCCAATGGCTGGTCGGCGCCGACCCCGAGGTCTTTGCACGTATCGTACAAAGTCTTTTCAAAATGGCCGAACTTTCGGTCAACATCATGGTGCTGCTGTTCGGCACCTTGACGCTCTGGCTCGGGTTTCTGAAAATTGCCGAAGCGGCAGGTCTGATCGACGCCCTAGGTCGCTGGCTCAGCCCCTGTTCCGACGCCTGATGCCTGAGGTGCCGGCGGGCCACCCGGCGCTAGGCCTGATCACCATGAACTTTGCGGCCAATGGCCTGGGGCTGGACAACGCCGCAACGCCTATTGGCCTCAAGGCCATGCGTGCCCTGCAATCGCTCAACCCGCGGCCCGATACCGCAACCAACGCACAGATCCTGTTTCTGGTACTCAACACCTCGTCCCTGACTTTGCTTCCGGTCACCATCTTCATGTACCGGGCCCAGCAAGGTGCGGCTGACCCCACGCTGGTGTTTTTGCCCATTTTGCTGGCGACAAGCGCATCGTCACTGGCCGGCTTGCTGGCCGTCGCCCTGGTTCAGCGCATTCGCCTTACTGATCCGGTCGTCATGGTGTGGCTGGGCACGCTTGTGCTTGCACTGGGCGGTCTGATGGCCCTGCTGGCCACACTCAGTGCCACTGCCCTGGCGGCGCTTTCATCCTTGGCGGGCAACCTGTCCTTGTTCGGTCTGATTCTTGCCTTTTTGGTCGTTGGGGCCTGGCGAAGGGTCGGCGTTTATGATGCGTTTATCGATGGCGCCAAAGAAGGGTTTGACATTGCAAAAAGCCTGTTACCCTACCTGGTTGCCATGCTATGTGCCATTGGTGTTCTGCGTGCGTCTGGCGCGCTGGACGCCGCTCTGGATGGGCTACGCTGGCTGATCACGCAAGCCGGACTGGACAGCCGTTTTGTGGACGCCATGCCCACAGCATTGGCCAAACCGTTCTCGGGCAGCGCTGCACGGGCCCTGATGCTTGAAACCATGGAGCACTTCGGCGTCGACAGTTTCCCGGGGCTGCTGGCGGCAACGGTTCAGGGCAGCACCGAAACCACGTTTTATGTGCTGGCAATCTATTTTGGCGCAGTGGGCGTGC
Source organism: Neopusillimonas aromaticivorans (assembly GCF_030344915.1). Lineage (GTDB taxonomy): Bacteria > Pseudomonadota > Gammaproteobacteria > Burkholderiales > Burkholderiaceae_B > Neopusillimonas > Neopusillimonas aromaticivorans. Next base: position 581,884 of record NZ_CP128233.1, read on the forward strand.
AACGGGCGCGCCATGCCGTAGGCTGCGCCCTGGTGGCCGACGTGGTCGGAATCAGTGCGGCTATCGGGGTGTGCTACTGGTTCTTTGGCTGAACAGGGCATCGGCCAGCGCCATATACTGCGTCACCGATACATCTTCGGCACGGGCGGTTTCCGGAATATCGAGACCCTGCCAATCAATCTGCCCCGACCAGTCAGACAAACTGCGCCGCAACATTTTCCGGCGCTGGCCAAACGCCTTGATCACAACCTGCTCGAATAAAGCCTGATCAAGCGGCCTGGGACGGTCTTGTGGTAACGGCACCATGCGCACTACGGCAGACACTACCCGTGGCGGTGGGTCGAATGACTCGGGTGGAACATCAAACAGCTTTTCCATCGCATAGCGCGACTGCAGCATGACGGACAAGCGGCTGTAATCTGACGAACCAGGCTCTGCCACCATGCGATCGATAACTTCGCGTTGCAGCATGAAATGCTGATCCACCACCCGGTCGGCATACTGCGCCAGATGAAAAAGCAAGGGGCTGGAAATGTTGTAGGGCAAATTGCCGACAACCCGCAAACCGCTGTCTTGGGCCAGCATTGAAAAGTCGACCGTCAGCACGTCGGCTTCGACAACGGTCAGACGCTCGGCACTGTAGCGATTGCGCAGTCGTGCAGCCAGATCACGGTCAATCTCGATAACGGTCAGATGATCCAGCGCCGCCAGCAGCGGGACGGTCAGGGCTGACAGGCCAGGGCCAATTTCAACGATGCGGTCGCCACGCGCTGGCGCAATCGCAGCGACGATTGAATCAATGATGGCCTGATCAACCAGAAAATTCTGACCGAAACGCTTGCGGGCCTGGTGTTGTGCCATAGGGTTGGAAAACCTGGAAAACGGTCAGCGGATCGGACGATTCGCGTTCTGGCGTGGTGCCAGGCGGTTGTCGATATAGGCACTGCCGCGAATCTGGCCCAGCCAGTCTTCGAACGCCGGCCCCGCCTGACGTTCAAACAGCATCTGACGGGCGCGCATGCGCTTGAACTCGTTTTCCATATCCTGAGTGCGACGGTCTTCAACTTTGATGACATGCCAACCGAACTGTGTCAGTACCGGCTCGCTGACCTCGCCCGGCGACAGGGTATCCATGGCTTGCTGGAATGGCGGTACAGTTTCACCCGGCGTCAGCCAGCCAAGATCGCCGCCCTGTGGTGCCGAAGCATCTTCCGAGGTGCGGCGGGCGACCTCGGCAAAGTCTTCACCCATGACGACGCGTTGCCGCAACTCGCGGGCACGATCCAGCGCGCGCTCGCGCGTGGTGCCCTGGTCGACCTTGACCAGGATATGACGCGCACGCGTCTGAGTCACCATCATTGGGCCTTCCTGGGCAAAGCCGTCCTGGCGCGCCGTAGTTGCCGGCGCGCGTTGTGCCTGCTGACCCGGTTCCGCCCCTCGGGTGGTCACCTTGAGAATGTGGAACCCGTTTCCACTTTGGACGATTTCGGCAACACCACCTGCCGGCACATTGGCTACGGCAGACAGGAAAAGATCAGGCCATCCATCAGCCGGGCGCACGCCCAGACTACCCCTTCAAGCGCCTCGGGGCCATCGGACGATGCAGCGGCAACACTGGCAAAATCAGCACCGCCACGCACGCGCGCCAACAGGCTTTCTGCCTTGGCGCGTAACTCGCGAACCTGCTGCGATGAAGCGCCCTCGGGGATTTGCACCAGAATCTGCGCCAGCCCCAGTTCGCGCGGCACCGCCTGCTGGGCACCACCGGCCTGGCCAACCGGTCCGACGCCACCCGCACCACGGGACTGGCCCTTGAGGAACGCGTCAACTTCGGCATCGGAAATCAGGATACGGCTGTCAACGGCACGCTGACGCACGGCATCTGTCAGGATTTCCTGACGCAACGAGGCCAGGTAATACGACCAGTTCACACCGGTTTTCTGGATTTCGGTACGCAACTGCGCCACCGACATCTTGTTGCGCTGGGCAATGGAGCCCACGGCCTGGTCCAGTTCCTGGTCGGAAACCGCAACCCCCATCCGTTTGGCTTCCTGACGGATGAGCTCTTCGGTGATCATGCGCTGCAGCACCTGACGCCGCAACGTTTCGGCGTCGGGGGCTTCAATTTTCTGGAATGCCAATTGCTTGCGCACGGTTTGCACTTCAGTGTCGACCTGGTGCAGGGTGATGACACGCTTGTTGACCACGGCGGCAATACCATCGGCAAAGCGCTGTGCCTGTGCCGCCTGGGGCTGCGAGGCACGGTTGGTCTGGGCAGAGGCTGGCGAAATGACCGAGCACAGCCCGACAACAGGGACCAACAGCGCAGCAAGCCGACGGTTGATTTGCACACGACGCATTATTCATACCTCTCGAAGGTGGTTTTTCTGGGATGGGTGGAGTAACAGGTTCGTAACCCGCAATATTGCGACGCAAGAACCCCATCGAATCAGTACCCAGCGAACCCAGACCATTGAGCTCAAGCTGGAGGAAGACGGCTGTATTTTTGTCACCCAGGGCGACCGAATAGCGCTGGAAGACAAACCGGGCGGCCCAGCAGCAATCGCCTTTGTATTCAAGCCCCATGATGGTTTGCGTCGAACGCTTTTCCTGGATGGAATAATCAAGACGGCCCATAAAATACAGCTTGCTGACCACAGGCCACTGCGTGGAGATCACCACATTTTCTTTTGAGCGGTCGACATAGCCGGGGACACGATAACCGGCCGGGTTGGAGATTTGTGCCGGGTCCCGCTCGTAGCGATAGGTTGCCGACAACGTCGCCAGGCGTTTCGGATTCCAGCGCAAACCGGCCGTCATGCGATTTCGATCATTGGACTCGGGGTTGAACTGCGCATCGAAACGGGTCGTCAACGTATCGGTCAGTGCGGCCGAAACGCCCACCAGATAGTCGGATCTTTTGTCTTCACGCGGTTTACCGCCGGGCAATGTAACCCGACGTTCGGAAAAATAGCGGCGCTGGGCAACCGACAACGACAAACGTTCAACCCCTGAGTTGGCGTCGAGCCAACGCGATGTCAGGCCGGCCGTCAGCTGGTTTGCATCCGCGATACGGTCCCAGCCGCCACTGAAATAATTTTCATCGAAGGCCTGGTCAAAGTTGAAGGTTGAGATACCCGTATCGTAGATGGGTATACCCGATTGATCACGGTAAGGCACTTTAAGGTAGTACAACCGGGGCTCAAGGGTTTGAACCGCATCTACACCAAAAAAGCTGGCATCGCGCTCGAAGGTCATGCCCGAATCAAGCGACAGGATAGGCACCACGCGCGATTGGCTGCGCGTGTAGCGCGGATACAAGGCGCTCCAGTTCTGGTTTGGACTGGCGTTGTACCAGTCGGTGTTGTATTGGCTCAGGTGCACGCCCGCTTTTGGGGTAATGTACCAGCCGGCCCGCACAATCGGGAATGCAATGGTGTTGTACGACTTGAACCGCGTACCATCAGGCCCCAGACGCTGGCCGTCAACATAGCCGGCGTAATCGGAGCCCCGGTCGTACTGGGGCAACACAAAACGCGTCACATAGTTGGACGACAGCAGATCAAAACCGTTCCAGTTGTAGCGCGTGCCGGTAATGTTCAGTTCGGGCTCTTTGTTGTAGGGCGGCATACGGTAGGCTGCGCCTGCCGTCGTGTCTTGAAGGGTCTGGTAGGTATAGTGCTGAACCGATGCCGCCCAATACGGGCTACCGGCCCAACCTAGCGTAAAAACGCGCGGCAGATAATCAATTGAAGCCTGGTTGATGCCAATCGTGGAAAAATCACGAAAGAAATTGTCATCGGACACCGAATTGACATCGGCCACGGCATACAGGCCGTTACCAAACGTATGTGTGTGCTGCCACGAGTACATCCAGCGATTATCGCGGGTTTCTTTGTCGTTGCTGAGGTACGAACCGGCCAGCTGACCACTGTAGTTTCGACCCAAATACCGGTATTCAGCACCCAGCTGCAGCCCGCGTTTCGACATGTAGCGCGGGGTGACGGTCAGGTCGTAGTTTGGCGCCAGGTTGAAATAATACGGCAGCGCGAACTCGTAACCTGAATTGCTTGACCCCCATAACTGGGGATCAAAAAGCCCGACTTACGCTCTTTGCGCAACGGAAACGACAGATAGGGCGAGGCCAGTATAGGCACCCCTTGAAATACAGCACGCCATTACGGGCCACGCCCTCGTTGGCTTCGGTATCGAAGTCAACACGCGGTGCCGAGATATACCAGGCCGGATCAGGACATGGGCAGGCCGTGTACGTCATATCCGTAAGACGCATCTGTGAACGACTGAAAATTTCAAGACGCTCGGCGCTGCCTGCTCCGCCCCCGCCCCCAACCAGAAGTCAGGGTCGGAAATTTCGCCCGTATCATTGTTAAGGTTGTAACGCAGCTCAGGGCCGCGCACGATGGTGCCATCGCGCATGATCAAGCCATTGCCACGAACATCAACCTGACCGGTATCGCGCTGATAATCGATGCGATCACCCTTCACGACCGAATCAATACGGCGCACTTCGGCGTTGCCTTCCAGGGTGAGTTTCCCGTCGGCGTCAGAATAAATACGATCAGACACCGTAAACGACGTCTTGTCGCTGTCATTGGCCGATGGCCTGACGCGCAACCGAGTCGCCTCGGACAGGCGGGTGGCCTGCCCCGCAGGAATTTCCGTGATGGTTAGCCGTGGGACCGGCGACTGTGCATCGCGGCCGCTGGCCTGTGCTGCCGACACGCTGCTTAACGCCACTAACACCGCCAACCCGACTAAACGCACAAGAATATCGCCCCAGAAAACAGATTATGATTTTGCCCTGACCGGCACCAGCGCACATCAACGTGATAACGGCAACCCGTTATTATAGAAGAAGCTGACCCGCTCAAAAAACCCTCACACTATAACTTGACTCGACACCTTATTGTCTGCTTATGACCGCCTTTTCGCACATGCCGGGCGACGCCCGCCTGCAGGCCCTCGAACACTGGTTGCAGCCACTTGCCGCGCCATTCAGTCTCTCTCTTGATACGCTCGCACCCGCATCGGCGGATGCCAGTTTCCGTCGTTATTTCAGACTGCAAGGCAACGCAGGCACGGTCATTGCCATGGATGCGCCCCCGCCCCAGGAAGACTGTCGCCCGTTCATCCAGGTAACGCAACTTTTAGCCAATACCGGCGCCAATGTCCCCAAACTGCTGGCCCATGATACTGACCAGGGCTTTTTGCTGTTATCCGACCTTGGGCCGCAAACCTATTATCAGGCGATCCAGTCGGGCCTTGACGACACCACACTGCAAGCGCGTTATCGTGAGGCTCTGGCTGCACTGGTACAGTTGCAACACGCCGACCACAGCCGCCTGCCCGCCTACAACGCCGAACGCCTGATGACTGAATTGCAGGTTTTCCCTGAATGGTTCATTGATGTCCACTGCAAGACGACGCTGACCGACAAGGAAATGGAAATGCTGCAACGGGTTTTCAACCTGCTGGTTGAAGACAATTGCCGCCAGGGCACTGTTCTGGTTCATCGTGATTTTCATTCGCCGAACCTGATGCTGTGTACAGAGCCTGCACACGGCCCGAACCCGGGCATCATTGATTATCAAGACGCGCTGGCCGGCCCCATCACCTACGACATTGCCTCTCTGGTCATGGATGCCCGCACAACCTGGGAAGAGCCGCAACAGCTGGACTGGGCCATCCGTTACTGGGAAATGGCCCGCCGTGCCGGACTGCCCATTGCGCCTGACTTTGCCGACTTCCACCGTGCCTACGAATGGATGAGCCTGCAACGCAACCTGCGCATCATGGGCGTCTTTGCGCGCCTGTCCCACCGTGACGGCAAACATCACTACCTGAACCACATGCCGCGCGTCAGCGGTTACATCCGGCAAGTTGCTTCGCGTTATGGCGTCTTCATCCCCCTGCTGCGACTTCTTGACCGCCTTGAAAACCGTCAAGTGATCGAGGGCTATACCTTCTGATGCGTGCCATGATTCTTGCTGCGGGGCGCGGTGAGCGCATGCGCCCCTGACCGACCATACGCCCAAACCGTTACTGAGCGTTGCCGGCAAGCCCCTCATCGTCTGGCACATTGAACGGCTCGTAAAAGCCGGCCTGACCGAGATTGTTATCAATCATGCCTGGCTCGGGCACAAGATCGAGACCGCACTGGGGAATGGCGAAGCGTTCGGGGCCCGGTTAAGCTACTCGGCCGAAACCAAAGCCCTGGAAACCGCCGGCGGCATTGCCAACGCCCTGCCCCTTCTGGGTACAGACCCCTTTCTGGTCATCAATGGCGACGTGTGGTGCGACTGGCCCATCGAACTGGCACTGACACATTCCGCCAGCCTGTACGAACACAAGCTGGCCGCCTGGCTGGTGCTGGTCGGGAACCCCCTCACAACCCTGAGGGGATTTTTATCTTGAAACAGACGGGTACATTCGTGCAGACCCGACGGACCAAAATGCGTTCAAATTCACGTTTTCCGGAATCGGGGTGTATTCACCCGACTTGTTCGGTGCCCTTGCACCCGGCGAACCCGCACCGCTGGCCCCCTTGCTGCGAAGCGCAATGGCAAACCGGAAGATCATCGGCTCGCATTACAATGGCCGCTGGGTCGATGTTGGCACGCCGGAACGACTGGCGGCCCTCGACAGGCAACTGACCGGGCACTGAACGCACAAACGCCATACCCCATCGGGCATGGCAAGGCACGCAGTGCCCACGCGTCATTTATTTACAGTTTGCCAATCACAGGACGTAAACATGGCATTATTCGGCTCATCCAAACGCACTTTCAAACCTACCCCTACGGGGCAACACGCAAAAAACGGCGCATCCCGCGCTGGCTGATCCTGATGCTGACGGGGGTTGTTCTGGGGTCCGGCGGTCTTTTGTTCGTACAGAAAAGTTACGGCCCAACCTTGCTCACAACCGAGCAGGCTGAAGCCCTGCGCCAGGAACTGAACAGCACGCATCTGGAGAAACAACGACTGCAATCACAAGTTGACCGCCAGACCCACGAAATCGACGAGCTGCGTACATCACTCGACAAACAAACCCAACGCGCCTCTGCCGCTGAAAAGTCACTCAACGAGATGGCCGCCAACATTCAGGTGCTGGCTGATGCCATTCCACCCGATCCCCGAGGCACATCGCCAGGAATTCGCGCTGCCGATTTCACAACCACCGATGGCCAACTGGTGTACTCATTGCTGGTCATGCAAAAAAGCGCTCAAGACCCCGCCTTCAAAGGCAAAATGGATTTCGCGGTTCAGGGCCGTTACCCTAACGGGAACACCACGACCATTGACGTTCCTGCAGGTGAAATCGAAGTGGGTTACTACAACGCATTCAATGGACGCGCAGACATGCCAAAGGCATTCACGCCCACCCAGGTTACTGTCCGCATCAAGGATCAGGCCGAGCGCATCACGGCAACCCGAACACTGCGGGTACGCTGAGACACTACAGGTCACTGACAGGCCCCAAAATAAAACCTCCCGCAGCCATTAGAGCAGCGGGAGGTTTTTTCGCACCGGGACGCCCATTGAGAAGGGGGCAGAAAGTTCCCAGACTAAAAAGAAAAGGGGTTGCGTAAATATACGCAACCCCTTGAGTCGGGTGGTGGGCTGACTGGGACTCGAACCCAGGACCAACGGATTAAAAGTCCGGTGCTCTACCGACTGAGCTATCAGCCCGACCGAGAACGAAATTATGACAGAACCATTTTTCGTTGTCAAACCAAAAACCGAGAAAACTGCTTTTTTTGGTTTTTTTGCGATTCGGTAACCAGGACCCTGAACACTGTCAAAAAAGCCAGCGCTGCACCCCGGATTACCGCTGCCCGCAAAAGCAGCGAAGCAGTATTCTACCGCATTCTGGAAATACGAACCTCAGCGCCACGGCGCTTTACTTCAAGACCTTCGGACGGCAGGATCTTGAGCCCCTCAAGACCCTTGATGTAACTGGAACCCTGCATTTGCATGACACGAATCTTGTTGCGCATGACAGCAGGACTCTGTTCGGGCATGCCGAACAGCCACACCTCGTCAAGCAAGCGTGCAGAATTGAATTCAGCAGTATGCAGAGCTATCGGACCCAGGCACAGCATTTGCCCTTCACGCCCGAACACCGGCAAGCGGTCAAGGCCCGCCTCGACCTTGAGTACTGTTCCACCATCGTAGCGCCAGCCTGTGGAGAGATCCCACCAACCCGAGCCTTCGGGCAAATACACCGTAATGGTTTGCCCCGGACCTGTCGCAGGCGCCACCAGCAAAGCCGGCCCCAACATGTATTGGGTATCGAATTGATGAGCGACAACATCATCAGGGAACGCCAGCGCCATCGCACGCTGCACCGGCAAACCAGTTCGCACCGCGTCTTCAATAATGCCCAGAATATAAGGAATCAAACGATAACGCCACTGCAACCAATGACGCACCAGCGACTGTGTTTCGGCATCGAATGCCTGGGTAACAGGGCAGGCAGGGCCTGAAAACTGAAATTGGCTGAAAACACGCATTGGGCCAGCCAGCGCACGTACAACTCGGGAGTCAGCTCATCGACGGGCGCCGCAGCATTGCCCAATGTTTGCATTTGTACCGGAACGCCGCATGACCCAACGCTGAGCGCAGTACGCAACGCATGCTGCATACCCTGCCAGTTATTGCTGACTGCCGGCGCACTTTGCCAGGCGAACCGCTGGGTGGCGGGGAACAGGTCCCGGCTGAAAACCACCCCTTCCTGCGGTGTTTTATGCCCTGCCACCGCATCAAAGAGCGCACGACGGGCCAACAACGGATAAACCTGGCGCAACTGTGCACCTGTTTCGCCGCCACGTGCGGTAATACCTTCGGGGATATCGAACCAGGCGTCACATACCGGAGCCCCAACGCCGTCATCAAACACCTGACGCTGGCGCTCTGACCACGCCTTGTACACATCTTTGTTCGTCAGGTCGAGCAAGCCGAAGGGCTTGCCCCTTGTGACGTCATTACCCGGGAAAACATGAGCAGTCGAATCGTCGTCATTGAGCAGCAGCCAACCCCGATCTTCCCACTCTTCAAACAAGATGGTACCCGCAAGCACCCCGGGAAATGTTGGTACCGCCAGCAAGGCATTGAGTTGCGAAAAGCGCGCGAAGAGCGCTTTGGCATCGGCGACAAGGGAGGTGTCCCATTCGAACCCAGGTTTGTCGGCCTGGAAACCATAAGGTGCCGCCCCTGTCAATCGGACTGCATCAAAGGCAAACCCGCGTTCCCGCATATCTTGCGCCACAGCCGCCAATGCTTCAGGAGACTGGCCCGGCGCCTGATCAAGCCACACACCCATCGGCCACAAACCCGGTTGACCGGCACGACCTGTCAGGGCCGTATATTGATTCAGGATTTCGGCAGGATCACCGGCAAAGACAAACACATCGCAAATATCATCGTGTACCTGCACCGAATACAGATCATGCTGGCTTTGCCCCAGATCGTGCACGACACGACCCAGTGTATTGACATATATGCCCCAGCCATCGGGACTCCAGACCAGCGGCAACGCCCGATGGGCGGGCAGATCGGAAACAACCCGCTCACCGCGCCGGTCAAAGTTCGCGGACGTTTCACCCAGACCGAACAACGCATCGCCTTCGTCGAGCTCAAGACCAAGCTGCCACACCGTTTCACCCGCCACCTGCCCCTGCAGCGACGCAGGAGCTACCGACGCCACCAGCAGGACATCTCCCTTGGACAACGACCAGTTCGCTCGCGCATCGATTTCCAGCGTGACATCGCCTTGTTCAATCGACCACGCCCCCCTGGGCCGCCAGCAACGAGCTGACCTGCATTTCGCTGACGGGATCGGGGCGGGCCAGCAACATTTCGGCATGCCGCACGGCACGCGCGGACGGCTTTTCTGGTGACAAGCGAGCCATCGGGCCAAACTGCAGCCGGAATACACCGGGGGCATGCGCCTCTATGCGCAGATACGTGTCAGTATCAGCAATCTGGAAATCGACGGTTGTCGATTTCGCGCCAGCAAATTTCAGGGAATCAACAGGCTTCACGTTTTCGAGGTAAGACTTGGGCGGCACAGCGCATTCCTTGGGCTTAAAGCCTCAAAGCGTTCAAAAGTCGATATTTTGACGGATTTACGCTATAAAATAAAATCGTTTGTGTATTTTGGCTGAAAACAGCCGCTTATGCTCTGGCCCTTGCAGGCTGGCTGGCGGGTTTTTCATTACGTCCGCGTTGCACCACTCTACAGCAAATAAATCAACATGCCGCAATCGCACGCAACAAATCGCGCTCCAGGGGCAGGGGCTCGTCATTCAGTGTCGCCGCAACGATCTCTCCGGCCAGCGCCGACCAGGTCAACCCGCGTGAACCATAGGCACACGCCAGCCACAAACCCTGACAGCCCGACAACTCACCGATAACCGGCAAACGGCCGGGCACAACGGCACGCCATCCGGCCCACCCTCCGGCAACTGCGGCAACCAGGTCGTCGCGCCCGGTACCCGCCGGCGCGCCAGCACCGGGGGCAGCGGTATCAATACCCAGAACTGCACATGCCTTGTCAATCACCTGGGCATGACCCTCGGGCGTAACCTGCGCCTGCAACGCCTCCAGATCATAGGTACCACCGCCAACGTGCAGACCATCGACCGGCGGTAGCCAATACCCTTCGCCATCCAGGACACACCGGGCCGAGGTCGTGAAGCGTGTGGTGTCAAAATAGCTGACCTGGCCGGCTATCGCCTGCATTTGCGTCAAGCGCACAGGCAATTCCAGAAAACCGCTAGCACGAAGCAACGGCAAAACGCCTGCGGCATTGGCCATGATGACAGTCGGCACCGATATCAACGGCTGCCCCTGCACCCCAAGCAGCCGCCACTGACCCGGCCCGCCGGACACCCGCCCCACATTGCACCCTTGCACCACAATACCGGAGCGCGCCAGCAACGCCTCGACCAAATGCCCGGGACGCATCACCATACCTTCAGAAAACCAGGCATAAGAACGACCTTTGCCCAGCACCGTTTCGGTGGCAGGCGCATCACCCGTGCACCAACGCGCCCACGACGGTGGAAACCCTCCTGCCTGCAAGGCCTCGCGCAATCGCGCTTGCTCGACAGGATCCGCAGTGACAACGGCCGTACCGGCTTTCACAGGCCGCGCACCAGCAGCAAGCGTATGCCAACGCAACCAGGACAGACGCGCTCCGGCACGGGACAACCGCGCCCGATAGTCATCGTCACGCGAGACAGCGGGAGTGACTGCCGCCCCCACATGTCCGGCATGACAACCCTGGCGTGAACCTTCCAGCGCCGCATCAAACACATGGACCTCGTGCCCCCGCAGGGCCAACGCATAGGCGACCCCTGCCCCCGCTATCCCGCCACCGATAACAGCCACCCGACGATCTGATGATGCCCGCCGCACCCCATGCATCAACCCCGGCCGCAACCTGGCCTGCACCCACGACGATGGCTCTGCGGCATGACGGACTGAACCGGTGTCTGTCACCCAGGGTAAAACAGCGGCCTCACAAATAAAACCAGCCCGCTGCAAGCCGCGTCGAATTTGCTCGTGCTGCAACCCGCCACACGCCTGCACCAGCGCCCCCGCCGTCGCAAGCCGTGCCAACTGGCCAAACAAAGAGAAGCCGGGTTCACTGACAACCAGACGACCCACATTACAATCCAGCAAAAAAACATCGACCCGCGCCATCAACTGCACCACAGCCTGTTTGAGCGGCATATGCAACAAGGTCAGGCTGACCCGCCCTTCGTCAAACTCCAGCCGGCTGATACCCGGCAATGGCGTTTGCCAGGCGGACAACAAGGCCTCACCACCGATACCACGACGTTCAGCCCCCAACACGAGGCCAGTTCGGACGCGTCGCCTGGCAGCGGGTCAAGGCCCACATAATGCAGTCGTGCACCAGGCGGCGAACTGGCTTGCCACGCTTGCCAGACCGCAACAAAACGTTGCCCCGCACCAAACGCACTGTCACACAGCGTCAGCGCACGGTAGCCTTGTTTCCCTGCCTCACTGGCCTGGGGTGCCAGATTTTGAAGCCATTCAGCCATCAAGCTGCGGTTTGAGTCATGCATTGTGTATTTAATTCAATCTGTCGCAGACGAGTCACGTAATGTTGCGTAAACTTATGGGTCGTATTGCATTCGCATGGCCGGTATGAAAACAGAATCTTTACACCTTGGCGAACACCTTGAAACTGCGGTTCGCGCAGCACACGCTGGGGCCGCCCTGCTGCAGTCCCATGCTCACCGGCGCAGTGACCTGGTCATCGACAAAAAAGCCCGTAACGACCTGGTTTCGCAAGCAGACCGCGACGCCGAACGCGCCATTTTAGACATCCTTGTCACCGACACGCCGCACCTGGGCATCGTCGCCGAAGAATCGGGTGGTGACGCCCAGGGCCTGGCCTCATGGTTCATCGACCCGCTTGATGGCACCACCAATTTCCTGCACGGCATCCCGCACTATGCAGTTTCAATTGCCCTGGTGGCCCATGCAGGTACCGTACTGCCGGGCTCCGGCCCACTCGAAAAAGACACACCGGTCATCGGCGTGGTGTACGACCCCTGCCGCGAAGAGCTTTTCACGGCGCTGCACGACAGTGGGGCCTGGCTGAACGGCCATCGCATCCGGTGCTCGTCCACCGATACGCTGGCCGAATCACTGCTGGCCACAGGCCTGCCCTTCCGGGACTTCAGTTTCTACGACGCCTACATGCCGACACTGGCCAATGCCATGCACAGCACCCGCGGCGTACGGCGTTGTGGCTCTGCCGCACTGGATCTGGCCTGGACCGCCTGCGGGCGCTACGATGGCTACTGGGAAATGGGCCTGGCGCCCTGGGATGTTGCCGCAGGTACCCTGCTTGTGCGAGAAGCTGGTGGTGTGGCCGAAGACATTCGTCACGAGACGCCGTGGCCAATCGGCGGTTACATTTATGCCAGCAACCCGCATTTGGCCGGGCCACTATACCAACTGGCCGGTGCCCAGCTGCAGAACAACACTTAACCCGCGAAGATGTCATTATGAAGCTCGTCGAACCCTGGTCTCCTGGCAACCCGAAATCGCCGCCATTCGTCGTGATATCCACGCCCACCCCGAGCTGGCCTACGAAGAATTTCGCACAGCCGATGTTGTTGCTGCGCAGCTTGAGTCATGGGGCATTCCCGTGCATCGCGGCCTGGGGGTTACCGGTGTGGTGGGTACCATTGAGGGTACTGCAGGCCCCGGCGGTGCCATCGGCCTGCGCGCCGATATGGATGCCCTGCCCATGCAGGAAACCAACGCTTTCGAACACGCCAGCAAACACCCTGGCAAAATGCACGCCTGCGGTCACGACGGGCATGTCGCCATGCTTCTGGCCGCAGCCCGCTACCTGTCGCAGCACCGTAATTTCCCCGGCACGGTGTATCTGATTTTCCAGCCTGCCGAAGAAGGGTTCAGCGGCGCCAAACGCATGATTGACGATGGCCTGTTCGACCTGTTCCCGGCGGATGCCGTATTTGGCATGCACAACTGGCCCGGGCTGCCCGAAGGCAGCTTCGGCATCACCCTGGCCCGATCATGGGTGGCAGCAACAACTTCGAAATTGTCCTTAACGGCAAAGGAGCTCACGCTGCCATGCCCAATCTGGGTCATGACCCCATCATGGCGGCGGTTCATCTGGTGCAATCGCTGCAAACCACCATCACCCGCAATCTTGACCCGCTCGAACCCGCTGTCCTTAGTGTCACGCAAATCCACAGCGGAACCGCCGATAACGTCATCCCCGATTCGGCCGAAATCCGGGGCACGGTTCGTACGCTATCCGAGGAAGCCCTTGATCTTATCGAAGGTCGCATGACCGATATCGTCGAACATACCGCACGCGCGTTCAACTGCACCTCGAAATTCGTCTTTGCACGCAAGTATCCACCCACGGTCAATCACCCGAACGAGGCTGCGCTTTGCACCGAAGTGGCGCGTGACCTGGTAGGCAATGACCTTGTCTTCGAAAACATCCGGCCCTCAATGGGCGCCGAAGATTTTGCATTCATGCTGAAAGAAAAACCGGGCTGTTACCTCTGGATCGGCAATGGTGACGGTGATCATCGCACCAAAGGCCATGGCCTGGGGCCGTGCACACTGCACAACGGCAGCTACGACTTCAATGACAACCTGCTGCCTGTTGGCGCGAGTTTCTGGGTCAACCTGGCATGGCGGTGGCTGGCAGCCAACGCTAAAGCGTAACAAGGCGTGCACACCATGGAGCAACCCACGCCACCTGTCGGCACGCCAGTCAATGAACCTATTGTCATTCCAAGACGGCTTGACCCTGAAGACGCGCAACAAGCGCTGCAAAAACTGCAGGGCATCCTGAAACGCCAAGAAGTCGTCGAAACACTGGCACACCGACAATACGAAGACAACGACAAATCGAACCTGCTCGAGGGCATTGTCCATCGCCAGCACGAAAACGAAATCAAAGCGCTCATCAACGGCCTGCATCCGTCTGATATCGCTTTCATTCTCGAATCGTTGCCGGTCGAAGAACGACAAGCCGTCTGGCAACTGGTCAACCCCGAATTTGATGCCGATGTGCTTCTTGAAATCGACGACTGGGCACGCGAGTCGCTCATTGAGTCGATGGATCACGATGACCTCGTGGCAGCAACCGAGGCCATGGATGCCGACGAGATTGCCGACCTGGTCGCCGACCTGCCACCTGCGGTGGTCGCCGAGGTGCAAAAGGTCTGACCGAGGAAGAGCGCGCGCAACTGATCGAGGCCATGGGTTACCCGGAAGGTACCGTGGGCGCCATGATGGACTTCGAAATGGTCCGGGTCCGTGAAGACGTATCGCTTGAGGTGGTGCTCCGCTACCTGCGCCGTCTGCAAGAACTCCCCGACCATACCGACCAGATTTTCGTGGTTGATCGGCAAGACAAGCTGCTGGGGGTGTTGCCGGTTTCAAAACTGCTGGTCAGTGAACCGGAAGCCGACGTTAAGGCCGTCATGCAAAAAGACTTCCTGACCTTGAATCCGCTTGACTCTGATGCCGATGCGGCCGGTGCGTTCGAGCGCTATGACCTGGTATCAGCCCCCGTCATGGATGACCAGGGCCGCCTGATCGGCCGCGTGACCATCGCCGAAGTGGTTGACGTCATCCAGGAAGACTCGCAAGAGCAGGCCCTGTCCCGGGCCGGTCTCCAGGAAGAAGACATGTTCGCCCCGGTCATCAGCGCGATCCGCAACCGGGCACCCTGGCTGATGGTGAACCTGGTCACCGCATCAGTAGCATCATTTGTGGCGTCACGTTTCGAGGATACCGTCAGCCATATTGTCATTCTGGCGTTCCTCATGTCGATCGTCGCGGGTATTGGCGGCAACTCCGGCAATCAAACCATGACCATGGTCATCCGCGCCCTGGCAGTCGGCCGGGTTACCGGGGCCTCAACATGGCAGCTGGTGCAACGTGAAATCAAGGTGACCTTCATGGTGGGCCTGGCGGGCAGCCTGGTCGCCGCCAGTTTTGCCTGGGCCATTTCAGGGTCGTGGGCCATTGCGATTGTGATGATTGTTGCCATGATCGGCAACATGCTGGTGGGGGCATCACTGGGGGTGCTTATTCCGGTTCTGCGTGACCGCTTCGGCAAAGATCCTGCAATGGGATCATCGGTGCTGCTGACGTTTGCAACTGATTCGCTGGGCTTTTTTATTTTTCTGGGGCTGGCGTCGCTGATTCTGCTTTGATGGTGTGACCTGGTCTGCACAGGTCTGCCGCTGGTTGCTGATTGGTGCGGGGGTGTCGGGCTGCGGGCATCGCACGGCCCCTTCGGGGCTTCCCGGCGCTTCAGCACAACGCGGGGCGGGCGCTAAACTCGCCGGCTCAGACACCGCCCCCTTGCCTCCCCGCGTTGCGCCGAAGCGCCGGCGTGCTCAAAGCCCTTTCGCCCGACACCCCCGCACCAACCAGGAGCCAAATTGAGTGGCGATCCCAGCCAGGAGAGAATAAAACGACTGTCCAAGGCCACCTGAGGCTGCACGAAGCGGGGCCAAGCCCCACAAAATCAGGCCAGCTTGCCGTGGCAGTGCTTGTACTTCTTCCCGGACCCGCAAGGACACGGATCATTACGCCCGACCCGCGGCACATCACCGGCCGGAATAGCCTCTTCAGGCAGCCCGGGATCCTCACCACTAAGTGCTGCGTCATAATCGGCATGATGGTAAGTAACCCCGCCAATGCCCGAAGCCGGATCGGGTTCGGGCACTTCAACCTGCTCGGGCGTCTGGATACGGACTGTCAACAAAACCCGCACCACTTCGGTTCGAACGCGATCAAGCATGTTCGAGAACAGCTCAAAGGCCTCACGCTTGTATTCTTGCTTGGGATCTTTCTGGGCATAACCGCGCAGGTGAATGCCCTGACGCAGATGATCCAATGCCGACAAGTGGCTGCGCCAGTTGGTATCAATGGACTGCAGCAGCACGGAACGCTCAAACGGCGCCCAGTTATCACGGCCCACCAAATCTACCTTGGTCTGGTACACCAAACGACCCTCAGAAAGGACACGCTCAAGCAGGTCATCATCTGTGAGATTAGGCTCTTGCTCGAGCATATCGGCCAAAGGCATGTGAATAGCCCAGTCAGACTCAAGTGTTGCCTGTAAACCGGCCACATCCCATTGCTCTTCAACCGATTCTTCCGGCACATGGCTGCGGAACACTTCGGTGAGTGTTGCCTGAAGCAAATTGGCAACGGTATCGCCCACATCGGCCGCATCCAGAACTTCATTGCGCTGGGTGTAAAGCACCTTGCGCTGATCGTTGGAGACATCGTCGAACTGGAGCAACTGCTTGCGGATATCGAAGTTGCGGGCCTCAACCTTGCGCTGAGCCGACTCAATCGAGCGCGATACCATGCGCGCCTCAATGGGCTCGCCTTCCGGCAAACGCAGACGATCCATAATGGCACGCACCCGGTCGCCTGCAAATATTCGCATCAGCGAATCTTCGAGCGACAGATAGAAACGCGATGACCCGGGATCACCCTGACGACCAGCGCGACCACGCAACTGATTGTCGATACGGCGAGACTCGTGGCGCTCGGTGCCGATGATACGCAAACCGCCAGCCGCCTTGACCTGCTCATTCAACGGCTGCCATTCGGCCTTGATCTGCTGGATACGTGCCTGCTTTTCAGCATCGGAAAGAGTGTCATCGGCACGGACCAGATCAACCTGTTTCTCAACGCTTCCACCCAGCACGATATCGGTACCGCGCCCCGCCATATTGGTAGCAATAGTGATGCGACCCGGCTTGCCGGCTTCGGCAACGATTTCGGCCTCACGGGCATGCTGCTTGGCGTTCAGCACCTCGTGCGGAAACCCCGCCTTGCCCAACGCGGCAGAAAGACGCTCGGAGTTTTCAATACTGGTGGTGCCCACCAGAACAGGCTGACCGCGTTCGTGGCAATCTTTGATATCGGCCAGAATCGCGTTGTATTTTTCAGCGTCGGTTTTAAAGATCTGGTCATTCTGGTCGATACGAGCCATCGGCCGGTTGGTCGGGATGAGAACTGTTTCAAGACCATAGATTTCCTGGAATTCATACGCTTCGGTATCGGCCGTACCGGTCATGCCGGACAGCTTCTCGTACATGCGGAAATAATTCTGGAAGGTAATCGAGGCCAGCGTCTGGTTTTCATTCTGGATCTTGACGCCCTCTTTGGCTTCGACTGCCTGATGCAGGCCATCGGACCAGCGACGCCCGGCCATCAGGCGACCGGTGAACTCGTCGACAATGGTGACTTCGTCGTTGGCAACCACATAATGCTGATCCTTGAAGAACAGATTATGGGCGCGCAGCGCCACCATGAGGTGGTGAATGAGCGTAATGTGACGCGGATCGTAAAGCGATTCGCCTTCAGGCAACAACCCGATACGTGACAGGATTTCTTCGGCGTGCTCCATGCCCGACTCGGACAAGTGCACCTGTTGGCCTTTTTCATCCACCCAGAAATCGCCTTCGGGCTCGGGCTCGTGCGGACGGGGCTCGGAGGCCATGCGTGTCAGCATGGGCGGCACCGCATTCATGCGGATATAAAGATCCGTGTGATCTTCGGCCTGCCCGGAAATAATCAGGGAGTACGGGCTTCATCAATGAGGATCGAGTCAACTTCGTCGACAATCGCAAAATTAAGACCGCGCTGGCGGCGGTCTTCGGCGCGATATTCCATGTTGTCGCGCAGGTAATCGAAACCAAACTCGTTGTTGGTGCCGTATGTAATATCAGCCGCGTAAGCCGCGATTTTTTCTGCGTTGTCTTGCTGGGGCACGACCACCCCTACCGACAAACCCAGAAAATTGTACAGCCGACCCATCCAGCCTGCGTCCCGGCGTGCCAGGTAATCATTGACGGTGACCACATGAACGCCCTTACCTGCTACCGCATTCAGGTACACCGCCAGCGTCGCCATAAGGGTTTTACCCTCGCCGGTACGCATTTCGGCAATTTTGCCATTATGCAGCGCAATAGCCCCGAGCATCTGGACATCAAAGTGGCGCATGCCAAACACACGCTTGCTGGCCTCGCGAACGACCGCAAAGGCCTCGGGCAACAGATTGTCGAGTGTTTTCCCTTCAGCCAACTGCGCTTTGAACTGGGCGGTTTTCGCCTGAAGCTGCTCATCGGACAAGGCGGCCAGCGAGGGCTCAAGCGCATTGATTTGGGCGACCAGCTTGCGATACTGTTTAAGGATCCGGTCGTTGCGGGTACCTAAAAGCTTTTTAAGCAGAGAAACCATAGTTCTTCGTATAAGTTGGCGGCAGCGCCGCAAGAAAACAATACAGTTTAACGCACCTGTGCCCGACTGGTCTGATCATCATTTTGCGCCCGCGCAACAAGGGTTTTTGCAGCGTCGGGCTTATCGAGAAACAGGCGAGGGTCCAACGGGTGACCCGCCATACGCACTTCAAAGTGCAAATGCGGGCCAGTCGAACGCCCTGTCGAGCCAACATGCCCGATAAGCTGGCCTTTCTCGACCAAATCACCTACCTTGACTTCAATAGTTGATGCATGCGCATAACGCGTCATCAAGCCATTGCCATGCTCGATTTCGATAGTTTTCCCGTAACCCGACTGATAACTGGCTACCGCAACCACCCCACCGGACGCCGCATGAATCGGAGTACCCTGCGGTGCAGAAAAATCAAGCCCTTCGTGCATTGAACGCCGCCCGGAGATTGGGTGACGACGCCAGCCGAACGATGAGCTTAGATACGGCACGTTAACCGGTGCATAGGTAGGCAGACTCGCTTCCTGGCCGGCCCGCTGCGTCATGACGAGATCCAGCATGGCAAAATTATTGCGCTGCATGGCCAATCGTTGCTCAAGCAGATCAAGTTCACGGCCAAGTGTTTCTGCCGAATCATACGGCAATGCAAAGCCGGCAGGCTCATCAAGCACCAGCCCGATATCATCCGTGCCCGCCCCCTCATCGGTGGCAGTAGCCACACCGGCTGCCTGGGCTACACGCTTGCTGACGGTATCCATTTCAATGACACGGGCCTGCAATTCCCCCATTTTGGCCGAGAGCTGATGCAAGTTGGCGCGCAACAACCCCGAGTCTTGCACCGCCCGGTCATACGTCAACGATGCCGCATCAACGGTCATCAGGGTGTCAGGTTTGGAAAAATAAGCTTGCAACCAGGCTCCGGCACCCGCCGAACCAAAGACCAAGGCTACAACGGCAGGCACGACGACCCAACGTCGGCGCCCGTTAGGGCTAGAATGACTGGCAGAAGCCTCTGCCGTCTGACGACTGTCTTTCACTGTTAAATTCCTTGCTTGTTACTGCCTATGTCTGATGCATCACGTCGCGCCGGCCCGTTTTCGGGGCGCAATACCGGCCACACGGTTATCGAGTGGCTAAATAATGACCAACAGGGGGCAACGTGCTGGCAACCGCACAGCGGCTGCTGCAACTTGAGCGCGCCGCACAGAAAGCCCTGCCGCCAGCCCTGGCGGGCAGCTGCCGTGTTGCACGCGTGGAAGACGGACTGCTGACGCTGGCAGTACCCAGCGCCGCGCACGCCTCGAAACTTCGACAACTTGCGCCCAGAATCGTTCAATTATTGGCTCACGCCGGATGGAACCTTAACGAAATCAGTATCAAGGTTCAAGCCAGCCTGGCTACAAACAGCACACCACCGCCAAGACCCAAAGACATCAATCCGCTGGATGCATCCGCCATCGCCGCCTTTGAAAACTTGCGAGAAAATACGCCACCTGGCCCACTGGCAGACGCCCTGGCCCGTCTGATAGCGCGGCACAAATAAAAACGGCTAACCAACCGTCCAAAAAACCACCCGATGCAGGTGGTTTTTTATTTGCAAATCAGTTTAACCGAAGTCGGTCAAGCAAGTTTCCATTCGTGCACGAACGCCTTGGGTGCCGTCGCAGCCGAATCATAAGTCACGATTTCCCAGGCAGACTCGTCGGCCAGCAAGGCACGTGCCAGCTGGTTATTGAGACCATGACCCGATTTGCAGGCCACGTAGCGTGCCACCAGTGGCTTGCCGATAAGATACAAATCGCCAATGGCATCGAGAATTTTATGTTTGACGAACTCATCTTCGTACCGCAGGCCATCGGAATTCAGGACGCGGTATTCGTCCATGACGATGGCATTGTCGAGGCTGCCACCCCGCGCCAGGCCAGCAGCGAGCAACGCCTCCAGCTCGTTTACAAAACCAAACGTGCGCGCCCGCGCAATGGATTTGACGTAAGAATCATTCGCGAAGTCAATTTCAGCAAAATTTGCCGTGGCATCAATGGCGGGATGACGAAAATCAATGGAAAATGACAAAGCAAAACCATCGTAGGGCTCAAGACGCGCCCATTTCAGATCATTACCCTCACCCTCACGGACCTCGATGGGTTTGAGAACACGCAAGAATTTCTTTGCAGCGGGTTGCTCCTGGAGGCCCGCAGAACGCAGCAGATACACAAACGTACCCGCGCTGCCATCCATGATGGGCACTTCTTCGGCGTCAAGATCGACATGCAGGTTATCGATGCCCAAACCGGCCAGTGCCGACATCAGGTGCTCGACGGTGGACACCCTGGCCTTGTCTTTTTGCAAAACCGACGCCATGCGTGTTCCGCCCACCAAGCTGGCCTGGGCCGGCAGATCGACAACTTCGGGCAGGTCGACCCGGTGGAACACAATGCCGGTATTGGGCTCGGCCGGACGCAGTGTCAAGGTGACACGACGGCCCGAATGCAGACCAACGCCGGTCGTGCTGACAGATTTTTGAAGGGTACGCTGACGTAACATGATGATAAATAACGCTTGAAAAGCAGCGTCGTTATAGTTTGACGACTAACTTTGCATTGTAACCGTTAAACAATGCAGATTCACGCCCTGTCGGCTATCACAATCAAATGAAACCGGAAAGTGCATGCGCAAACACCGATCTGTTCTGGGGAAACAACAGACCGGTGCATGGGCAAATTGGGTGTCTGCCGGACACCCGAGAGAGTCAAAGGGACGCTGTCAACACACGCCCCTGGCAGAGATCAGTCGGCTTGCTTGCGCAGGAAGGCTGGAATATCGAAATGATCCATACCCGCTGTTTCAAGCGCACGAACCTGGGCCGAAGCCTGGCTGCGAGGATTACGAATCACCGACGGTACTTCAGCTGCCTCGGTAAAATCATGACCACCGGCAAACGGGACATCATCGGTACCGGTGCGGCGGGCTTCCTGCTGGGTCTGCACCAGCTGCGGACGGGCGTTGGCACGACCCAGACCGGTTGCCACAACCGTCACGCGCAGATTTTCACCCATCGCTTCGTCGTAGGCAGTACCGTAGATGACTGTGGCATCTTCAGCCGCAAAACCACGGATGGTTTCCATGATCTCGCGAGTTTCACGCATCTTGAGTGAACGACTGGCGGTGATATTGACCAACATGCCGCGGGCACCGTGCAAATCAACGCCTTCAAGCAGCGGGCACGCGATGGCCTGCTCGGCCGCAACGCGGGCACGGTCAGCGCCAGTCGCGATCGCCGTACCCATCATGGCTTGACCTTGCTCACCCATAATGGTCTTGACGTCTTCGAAGTCAACGTTGACATTGCCTTCGACATTGATGATCTCGGCAATGCCTGCACACGCGTTATGCAACACGTCATCTGCCGCCTTGAAGCAGTCTTCCTGGGTGGCGTCATCATCCATCAGGTCGTACAGGTTTTCATTCAGTACGACGATCAGGGAATGAACATGACGGGACAGTTCAGTAATGCCCTCTTCGGCCATGCGCAAGCGCTTGGTGCCTTCGAATGAAAAAGGCTTGGTTACAACACCAACGGTCAGGATACCCAGTTCTTTGGCCACTTCCGCAACCACTGGACCTGCGCCAGTGCCTGTGCCGCCGCCCATGCCTGCGGTAATGAAAACCATGTGGGCGCCATTCAGCGCTGCACGGATTTCTTCACGTGCTGTTTCAGCCGCCGCACGCCCCTGCTCTGGCTTGGCACCTGCGCCCAGACCCGTACGGCCAAGGCGGATCTGCACCGGCGCTTCAGTTGCAGCCAGTGCCTGTGCATCGGTGTTGCAGCAAATAAAATCAACACCATGGATACCGGAACGGATCATGTGTGCCACTGCATTGCCGCCGGCCCCCTACTCCGACAACCTTGATGACGGTACCGCTATTGTTGTTATCGAGCATTTCGAAATTCATCACGTTGACTCCCTCTGATGTTCAAAAATTGGTATTCAAAATTCCCCAGATACTGCCAATATTCAGAAATCGCTTCAAAGGAGATGCCAGACACTGCTCGCACCTGATTTGAAACGCCTTCCATGGACAAGCTTGCAACGCCTGCCCATCCGGGCGCTTTCGCACCCTAATTCATAAACCACTCTTTCATGCGCGCCAGCACACTCTTGACACTACCTTTCTGTTGCGCCACTTTCTTGCCTCGAACACGTTGCACGCGGGCCTCAGTCAGCAAGCCCATAACGGTGGAAAACCTTGGGTTGCGCATAACGTCGGCCAAACTGCCCTCGTAAGCCGGCACGGCAACACGCACAGGCTTCAGGAATACGTCTTCGGCCAGTTCGACAATGCCTGGCAGCAAGGCAGAGCCACCTGTCAGTACAACGCCTGAAGCCAACAAATCTTCATAGCCCGACTCACGCACAATCTGCTGAACAAACGTGAACAGCTCTTCGACACGTGGTTCGATCACCGCCCCCAGCGCCTGCCGTTTGACCTGACGATTCGGCCGGTCACCCAATCCGGGCACTTCGATGTGTTCTTCGGGGTTGGCCAGCACCTGCTTGGCAATCCCGAAACGCAACTTGATTTCTTCAGCGTCTGGCGTTGGCGTGCGCAACATGGCGGCGATATCGCTGGTAATCTGATCACCCGCAATCGGAACCACGGCAGTATGACGAATGGCTCCACCGGTGTAAATGGCCACATCGGTTGTTCCACCACCAATATCGACCAAAACAACACCCAGCTCTTTCTCATCCGACGTCAGACAGGCCATGCTTGAAGCCAGCGGCTGCAAAATCAGGTCTTGCACCTCAAGGCCACAACGGCGCACGCACTTGACGATATTCTGGGCGGCACTGACGGCTCCGGTCACGATATGCACCCGGACCTCAAGGCGCAACCCGCTCATGCCAATGGGCTCACGGATGTCATCCTGGTTATCGACAATGAATTCCTGCGTCAGGACATGCAGCACCTGCTGGTCGGTAGGTATGTTCACCGCCTTGGCCGTTTCAATGACCCTCGCCACATCGGCAGGCGTCACCTCTTTATCTTTGACGGCAACCATGCCACTGGAATTGAAGCTGCTGATGTGGCTGCCTGCAATACCCGTATACACTTCACGAATCTTGCAGTCGGCCATTAACTCAGCCTCTTCCAGGGCACGCTGGATCGAGTTGACCGTCGCCTCAATGTTGACGACAACCCCTTGCGCATGCCCTGAGACTCGTGCTGGCCAAGACCTATGACCTCAAAGCGGCCGCCGGGCAAGATTTCAGCGACAACGGCAACCACTTTGCTGGTTCCGATATCCAGTGCAACAATCAGATCTTTGATGTCACGCGTCATAGTTATTCATTTAGAAGAAGAGTTGGAAACGGGCCCAAGCGTTACCGCAAACCCGTCCGGATAACGTAAATCGGCACTGACCACAGGCCGGTTAACCTGGCTGGCCAGCACCGGCCAGGCCTGTACAAAACGTTCGATACGACGGGCAAACGGAACCGCACCTGCACGACCATGGGGGTCGGCCACATCGGCCGCCGGGTCACGTCCCAGGTTCAGCATCAGCCCATCCGACAACCTGACCGACCAGGCATAACGCGGGCTGAGGTGAATTTCGCTGACGGTCAGCCCCAGCGGCGCAAACCAGCGTGCCAGTTCAGCGTAACGCTGCACCACCAGGCGTTCAGCAGCATCAGGCCCGAAAAAGGCAGGTAACCGCACGTCATCCGGAAGCTCCCCTGATTGGCCCTGAAGGCCTCGCCCCAGGTATTGATCATTTCATCTTCATTCCACAAGGCCAGAGGCTGCTGCTCTTCAAACTCAACCAGTAACGTATCGGGCCAAACGCGGCGCACGCTGACATTGCGCACCCAGGGAACAGACTCAAGCACACGCCGGGCGTCATTCAGATTGATACTGAAGAAATTGCCCACCAGACGCCCCGCAATCGTGGCTTGTACGGTGGCTGCAGACACATAATCAAGCGTCTCTTCACCCATGGGCTTGATCTGAACCTGTGCAATGGAGAAATAGGGTCGCTGGGCAACCCAGACCACAACGCCTGCAACCATAGCCAGTACCGCCAGCAGGGCCAGCGTGTTAGCAAGGAAGTTGACCAGGCGCGCGTCGTTCACGGCATCAGGCTCCGTCAGATCCGGTTATTGACGGCTGCGCAACCTTGCAACGAGCCGTATCAAGAATCGCAAGGCACAGCTCGGCATAGCTCATGCCGGCGGCCTTCGCCCCCATTGGAACCAGCGAATGACTGGTCATGCCCGGCGATGTGTTCATCTCGAGCAGCCAGGGCTGGCCCGCGCCATCCAGCATGAAGTCGGCTCGCCCCCACCCCTCGCAGCCCAGTGCGACATAAGCGCGTTCGGCCAATTCGACAAGCCTGACGGTTTGCGCCTTGTCGACGGCTGCCGGACACACATACTGTGTATCGTTGGAAATGTACTTGTGCTCGTAATCGTAGTTGCCACCTGGCGCAATGATCTCGATGGCAGGCAATGCGCGAACGTCACGCCCCTTGCCCAACACCGGCACGGTTAGCTCACGTCCACTGATAAAAGCCTCAAGCAACACCGTGTCATCGTAGCGTGCGGCCAAACGATAGGCGGCCAGCAACTCATCAGGGAATTCACCCTGGAAATGCCCAGCGTCGAGCCTTCGTGCGGGGTTTGACCATCAAGGGGTAACCAACGGCCCGGGCCGCATCAACAAGGTCGGCCTCGTTGGTGACAACGGCGAATGCCGGTGTGGGCAATCCGGCCTGGAGCCAGACGTTCTTGGTCATGACCTTGTCCATGGCCAGGCTGGAGGCCATGACGCCACTGCCCGTGTAGGGAATGCCCAATAATTCGAGCAAACCCTGAACCGTCCCGTCTTCTCCGAAGCGGCCATGCAACGCAATGAACACGCGATCAAAACCGGCGCTGACCAAGTCCTGGATATCCTGGCGTCCGGTATCGAACAAGTGGGCATCAACACCCGCACTGCGCAACGCATCATGGACGCCCTGCCCAGACATCAGCGATACATCGCGCTCGGCCGATGTACCGCCATAAAGAATACCGACGCGCCCGTACGCCTTGGTCATGCCAACTCTCCTACACGCGCGGGGACTTTGCTGATCGACCCCGCACCCATTACGATCACAACATCCCGGTCTTGCACGAAATCCAGGATAGCCTGGGGCAAGTCACCGACATTTTCCACAAACAACGGTTCAACCTTGCCTGCAACCCGCACGGCCCGGGTCAATGACCGACCGTCAGCAGCAACAAGGGGTGCCTCTCCTGCAGAATAAACTTCCGTCAGCAAAACGGCGTCGGCCGAACTGAGTACTTTGACAAAATCTTCGAAACAGTCGCGCGTGCGTGTATAACGATGTGGCTGAAACGCAAGCACAATCCGGCGATCTGGCCAGGCGCCCCGTGCGGCAGCCAGGGTGGCCGACATTTCAACCGGATGATGGCCGTAGTCATCAATCAGGGTGAATGTTCCGCCACCACGTGAGGCAGGAACCGGAAAATCTCCGACCTGGGTGAACCGGCGCCCAACCCCGTTGAACTCAGCCAGTGCACTGGCGATGGCGGCGTCATCAACCCCAAGCTCGGTAGCGACCGCGATGGCCGCCAGCGCATTCAGCACATTGTGGCGACCCGGCAAATTCAGGCAAACCGGCAGTGGCGGCAATGCCCCTTCTGAAGACCGGCGCTCAACGTCAAATGACATCATGGTGCCCTTAGGCTTCACGTTCACCGCACGAACCAGGACATCTTCACCAAACCCGTATGTCGTTACCGGACGCGAAATGAAGGGAATGATCTCGCGCACATAGGCATCGTCACCACACACGATTGCACTGCCATAAAACGGCAAGCGATGGGTGAACTCGATGAACGCGCTTTTCAGCCGCGCCACATCATGCCCATACGTGTCCATGTGATCCACATCGATATTGGTGATGATGCCCATGACCGGAAGCAAATTCAGAAATGACGCATCCGACTCATCGGCTTCGACCACGATGTAGTCCCCTTGCCCCAAACGCGCATTCGCGCCTGCCGAGGTCAAACGCCCGCCAATCACAAAGGTAGGGTCCAGATCACCGGCGGCCAGCACACTGGCCACAAGACTGGTCGTGGTGGTCTTGCCATGCGTGCCAGCTACAGCAATGCCTCGCTTCAGACGCATCAGCTCGGCCAGCATCAGGGCACGTGGCACAACTGGAATATGCGCAGCACGTGCTGCGAGAACCTCGGGGTTATCGGCCGACACCGCAGTGGACGTCACGAGCGCCCCGACACCCCTGATATTGTCAGCATCGTGTCCGATGGACACTTTGGCCCCCAATTGCTCCAGCCGCCGGGTCACTGCCGACGCCTGCAAATCGGAGCCGCTGATCGCGTACCCCAGGTTCAGCAAAACCTCGGCAATGCCGCTCATGCCCGAGCCGCCAATACCAACAAAATGAATACTTTGAATTCTGTGTTTCATGCGCCTCTCCTGGTCGCTTGTTCGCACGCGTCGGCAATCGCCTGGGCGGCGTTCAGGCACGCATGCTCATGCGCATGACGGGCCACATCGGCCAGCTCGGCGCGTGAACGCGCCTTCAGCCAGCCCGCAAGCCATTGTGGCGTAAATTCGTCTTGTTTCTGCAACCAGCCCCCTGGCACGCGCTCAGGTAACGGGCATTCGCGGTCTGGTGATCGTCAATGGCATGCGGCAACGGCACAAACAATGCCGCCACACCGACCGCGGCCACTTCAGCTACCGTCATGGCACCAGCACGACACACCAGCACATCGGCATCCCCCAAGGCACCCGCCATATCAGCAATGAATGCATGGCAATCGGCCGTAACGCCGGCCTTACGGTAGGCCTGACGCACGGACTCGATGTGCTGCTCACCCGCCTGATGCACCACATACGGACGCTCATTGGCGGGCAGCAAGGCCAGCGCCTGAGGGACAGCCGTATTCAGCGCCTGGGCGCCCAGGCTACCGCCGATGACCAACAAACGCAGCGGCCCCTGACGACGGCCATACCGCGTTGCAGCAGCCTCGAGCCCCAACAGTTCAGGACGCACCGGATTGCCGACCATCAAGGCGCCAGGCAAGGCCCCCGGGAAACCCACCAGAACCTTACTGGCCAACCTGGCCAACCAGCGGTTCGCGGTGCCTGCTACTGCGTTTTGCTCGTGCACGACCAACGGCACACCACCCAGAAAAGCCATCAACCCGCCCGGGAACGCGACATACCCCCATGCCCAGGACAACATCAGGCCGAACCCTGACCAGCGCTTTACGGGCTTGCCAGCAGGCCTGGAGCAGACGGAATGGCAACGCCAGCAGGGCGGCTATCCCTTTACCACGCAGGCCGGCAAACCGTAACGGCTCAAGCGGCAAGCCGTGTGCCGGTACCAGCCGACCTTCCATGCGTTCGGGATGGCCCAGCCACACCACCTTCCAGCCACGCGACTGCATTTCTTTGGCGACAGCCAGCCCCGGCATAATGTGCCCACCGGTACCTCCAGCCATGATCAGCAGCGTCTGTGTCATGTCCGTTTACCTCGCATCAGGTTGCGATTCTCATAGTCAATACGCAAGAGCAAAGCGACGGCGACCACATTCATGACGATACCTGACCCCCGTAACTGACCAGCGGCAAGGTCAGCCCTTTGGTTGGCAACAGCCCAACACAGACACCAATATTGATGAAAGACTGAATGCCCAACCACAAGCCAACGCCCTGGGCCACCAGACCATTGAAGACACGCTCCATGGCGATGGCTTGACGGCCGATATCAAACGCACGCCAGATCAGAAAAGCAAATGCACAAATCAGGCCAAGGACACCAACAAAGCCAAGCTCCTCGCCAATGACGGCTACGATGAAATCGGTATGCGCCTCGGGCAGATAATGCAACTTTTCAATGCTGGAACCCAGACCCACACCAAACCATTCGCCTCGCCCCAGTGCAATCAGGGAGTGCGACAATTGATAGGCGCTTCCGTACATGTTGTCAGGATTCCAGGGTCCAGATACGCGAAGATACGCTCACGGCGCCATGGCGACAGCCAGATCAGCGACACAAACAGCGAGACTAGAATACCCAGCAAGGTCGAGAACAGGCGCCCATCAAGCCCGCCCAGAAACAAAAGCCCCACAGCAATCGCAACAATGACGATGAACGCCCCGAGATCGGGCTCGAGCAGCAACAACATGCCCACGACACCCAAGGCCGCCGCCATCGGAATGAAACCACGCCAGAAATTCCGCATGTAATTCTGCTTGCGCACGGTATACGACGCAGCGAACAGGCAAATGGCCACCTTCATCAGTTCAGACGGCTGAAAATTAACCGGCCCAAGGGGTAACCAGCGGCGCGCCCCATTAACCTCACGGCCAATACCGGGAACCAGCACCACCAGCAACAGCAACAGGCACACGACAAACAAAGGGATTGCCAGTTTTTCCCAGACTTTCATCGGTACGCTGAACGCTGCAAAGGCGACCAGTAGCCCGACGGCAATAAACACACCATGACGCACCACAAAATAGTAGCGGCCGTAGCTGGCGTAGCGTGGCCCGTCAGCCAGAGCGATCGACGCCGAATAGACCATCAGCAACCCGAACATCAGCATGGCCAGCGTAACGGCCAATACGCTGACGTCAAACGCGGGCATGCTGGTCCGCCCCGGGCGAACACTATTGATGCTGGCGGTCAATCCGGAAATCAGACTCATGCGACTTCCCCGAAATCAAGCGCCAGATCATTCACCGCCTCGATGAACGCTTGGGCACGGTGCGCGTAATTACGGAACATATCCATACTGGCACATGCCGGCGACAACAACACCGCCTGTCCCGGAGCGGCCATGGCCATCGCCTTGCGAACCGCCTCCTCCATGTTGCCGGCCGGTTCAATGCGTACGCCGGTCGATGCCAGCGCCTGTCCGATCACCGGCCCATCCTGTCCGATCAGGACAACCCCGCTGGCGTACGTACGCACTACCGGCGCGAGCACCGAAAAATCTTGCCCCTTGCCCAGGCCTCCGACAATCAGGACAACCATCTGACCCAAACCTTCCAGCGCCGCCACGGTGGCACCGACATTGGTGCCCTTGCTGTCATTGATGAAATCGACCCCGGCCACGTTACGCACAAACTCTGTGCGGTTGGGCTCACCCCCATAGTCACGCAAACCATGCAACAAATCAGCCCAACCCAGGTCAAGCACCCGCGCCAGCGCCAGTGCGGCCAATGCATTCAGCGCGTTATGCATGCCCCGTATCCGGAGAGCATCGACAGGCATCAGACGATTCAGGCGCCCAGTCCCCCGAACGGGGACAGCGGCCGCCTTACGCCTTGGCGCAGAAACCGGCAAGTCGAAATCGACCGGTTCACTGACACACAGCCAATTCACCCCATGCTCGGCAGACAACCCCAGATCAGCCGTCAACTCGGGGGCGCCACGCCCGAAACTGCGCACGCCGGTATCATCCAGCGAAGCAACCATCGACACCACATCGGCATCATCACGATTGACCACGGCTACTTTTGCCATGCGAAGCAGACGCGCTTTGGCGGCGACATAGCTGGCCATGCTGCCATGCCAATCAAGATGATCCTGGCTGATGTTCAGCACGACGGCCGCGTCGGCAACCAGCGAGAAGGTGCTTTCAAGCTGAAAACTGGATAACTCTAGCACCCAGGCCTGGGGCAATTGACCGGCATCCAGAGCGGCCATCAAGGCCGACAACGCTGCCGGACTGATATTTCCGGCCGCGACTGCGGTCATCCCGCAACGATCCAGCAGATGACGGGTCATCGCCGTCACCGTGGTTTTGCCGTTGGTACCCGTAATGGCCAGCACACGGGGCACATAGCCCTGTGTCGCCATGTCGGCCAAGGCACGGGCAAACAACTCAATTTCTCCGATGACTTCGATTTCAGCAGCGGAGGCCAACGACAGAAACTGTTTGACAGGCTCGTCACGCGGACATAACCCCGGACTGAGCACCACTTGCCCGACGCCCTCGAGTAAGCCTGCGCCTGGCTGGGTCTCACCCAGACGATACTCAACCCGTGCACCCGCAAGATCGGCTTTCAGGGCGTCAAGACCCGCAGGATGGCTGCGCGTATCGACTATCCGCAAGGAGGCCCCTGGCGAGCACACCAGCGTGCTGCCGCCATACCGGTTTCACCCAGACCCATGATCAGAATCAGGCGATCAGTCATCATTGAGGGGAATACGAATGTAGTCATCGTGTCATCAACGCAATTTCAGGGTGGCCAGGCCGATCAGCACCAGCATCATGCTGATGATCCAGAATCGCACAACAACCTGGGTTTCTTTCCAACCACCCACCTCGAAATGGTGGTGCAGCGGCGCCATCCGGAATATTCGCCGCCCCTCGCCATAACGCCTCTTGGTGTACTTGAACCACGTAACCTGCATCATGACCGACAAGGTCTCGACCACAAATACGCCCCCCATGATGAACAGCACGATTTCCTGTCGCACAATGACGGCGATGGTCCCCAGTGCACCACCCAGAGCCAGCGCGCCGACATCGCCCATGAACACCTGGGCCGGGTACGTGTTGAACCACAAAAACGCCAGACCGGCACCGGCAATGGCCGCGCACAAAACCATCAGTTCGGAGGCACCCGGAATATAGGGAAACAGCAGATATTTCGAATAATCAACACGCCCGACGACGTAAGCAAAAATACCCAACGCACTACCCACCATGACCGTCGGCATGATTGCCAGACCATCCAGACCATCGGTCAGATTGACTGCGTTGCTGGAGCCCACAATCACAAACCAGCTCAAGGCAACGAAACCGAAAACACCCAACGGATAGCTGACGCTCTTGAAAAACGGTACGATCAGATCGGCGCGCGTAGGCAACGACATACTGAACCCACTCAGGACCCAATCCTGAAACAATGGCCAAAGTTCGGCATTGGCAGGGGCTGACACAGCAAATGCAAGGTAGACCGCCGCTACAATCCCGATCAGGGCTTGCCAGAAAAATTTCGTGCGCGAAGACATGCCCTCGGGGTCACGATGCACGACTTTCTTGTAATCATCGGCCCAGCCGATCCAGCCAAAGCCGAATGTCACCAGCAACACCACCCATACAAACCGGTTGGTCCAGTCGGCCCATAGCAACGTGCTGACTGCAATGGAAATAAGAATCAGCGCCCCCCATGGTGGGGGTGCCGGTTTTCACCAGATGCGTTTGCGGACCATAGCTGCGCACCGCCTGGCCAATTTTCATGGCCGTCAGCTTGCGAATAACGGCAGGGCCAGCGACAAGACCGATCAACAACGCCGTGGCGCACGCCAGAACAGCCCGCAACGTGATGTACTCAAAGACCCCGAAGGCCCGGAAATGCGAATCAGACAGCCATCGTGCCAGCTCAAGCAGCATGATGCCCCCCTCGTTAACTACCGCTTTTTCTTTCTGGAAACCCAGCACAACACGCTCCATACGGCTGCTACGTGAACCCTTGACCAAAATATTGGCGGGCACCAGCGCACGCAGACGAACCAACACATCATCAACCTGATCAAACATTTCGGCACCCGAACCAAATGCAAGCGCACACTCACGTGCGGCTTGCCCCAGCGTCAGGAGAATATCCACCCCCTGCGCCTTCGCATAAGCCCCTACCTCAGCATGCATGGCCGGACCGTTTTCACCAACCTCAGCCATACCGCCAAGCACGAGAACCTTGCGGCCTGAAAGCGCGGCAAGAACATCGATAGCGGCACGAACTGAATCGGGGTTCGCATTGTAACTGTCATCAATCAGTTGATAGCCGTCTGCCAGCGCGTGCGGTTGCATACGCCCCTGAACCGGATTGAAGGCCTGCAGCCCATCAACCACGGCAGACAACGGAGCCCCTGCGGACAGCGCGCATGCGGCCGCTGCCAGAGCGTTTCTGAGGTTGTGCCGTCCGGGTGCTGACAAGTCGATACTGGCAGAGCCATCGACCGTATGCAGCGTGAAACGGGTCCGCCCTGGCTCGGCATGGATGTGGTCAGCGTAAATGTCAAAACCGGACGTCAGGCCAAAACAACGGGTCTGGCGAGTGCCGGCCAGTTCAGTCCACAATCCGGTGTACGCATCATCACCGGGAAACACGGCCGTGCCGTCAGCCGGCAAAGCCTCAAGGACAGCCCCGTTTTCACGCGCAACTGCCTCTACGGAATGCATGAACTCCTGATGTTCACGCTGGGCATTGTTAACCAAGGCGACCGTCGCCATGGCCTGCTCGGCAAGGCTGGCGATCTCGCCCGGATGATTCATTCCCAACTCAAAAACAGCCGCACGATGGTGTGATCGCAACCGTAACAGCGTCAATGGCACACCAATATCATTGTTGTAATTGCCCGATGTCGCCAATGCGGCATCAGGCCCGACCCATGCACGCAGAATCGCGGCCAGCATTTCTTTGGTAGTTGTCTTGCCGTTGCTGCCAGTGACCGCAATCGCGGGCAATGTAAAGCGCCGGCGCCACTGCCGACCCAGTCGGGTCAACGCAGCTCGGGTATCGCCCAGGACCAATTGAGGCAAGGAACCCGGCTGGCGACGTTCGACGATGGCAGCACATGCGCCGGCCTGTGCCACCTGATCCAGATAATCGTGTGCATCAAACGACTCGCCCTTGAGCGCCAGAAAAAGCTGCCCGGGTTCAAGAGCCCGGGAGTCTGTAGAAATCGATGGCCCCTGCAGCAGCGTCAGCGCGACACGCGCCCACTCACGATCGTCGAATGGATAGCGGACACCCTGCATTTCCTGATAGGTTTCATGGCCTTTACCCGCCAGCAAGACAACGTCTTCTGGCCGGGCCTGCCAAAACGCCGACAGGATGGCATCGGCACGATCGTTGATAACCACCGCAGCGGTCATCATGCCTTTGACGATTTCAGCCAGAATTTGCTCAGACGGCTCACTGCGCGGGTTGTCACTGGTCAAGACCACGTGATCGGCAAGTCGACCTGCGATTTCCCCCATCATCGGGCGCTTGGCACGGTCGCGATCACCACCGCAACCGAACACTACCCACAGCTTGCCGCCGCGCGCATCCGCCACTTCCCGCAAGGCCTCGAGTGAACGTGTCAGTGCATCGGGCGTGTGGGCATAATCGACTACCGCCATCGGCACCGCAACCGGTTTCTCGCCAGCGACAACAGGCTCGACCAATTGCAGACGACCATCCACCGATTGCAGCTGAACCAACGCACGCGAAATTCGCGACAGCGGCCAGCCCATGGCCTGCAAAACACCGGCAACCAGCAGTAAATTTGAAATATTGTGTCGCCCGACCAGGCGAGTCACGATTTGCGCCACGCCTTCGGCCAGCACAAGATTAAAGATGACCCCGTGACCGCCCGTCTGAATATCGGTAGCGCATACACTGGCCCCGGTACCCCCTTCAATCGAATACCCCGTCAGGTGCAACAGGTTCTCGTCACGGATGGCTTGCGCAATGTCGCGCCCGACCGGGTCGTCAAGATTGATGACCGCACGCTGCAACCCAGGCCAGTGAAACAGTTTTTGCTTGGCTTGCACATACGCCTGAACCGTGCCGTGATAATCAAGGTGATCATGCGTCAGGTTTGTAAACGCTGCAATTTCAATGGTGACGGCCTGCAGGCGCCCCTGATCAATGCCAATGGATGAAGCTTCAAGTGCGACTACACGTGCACCAGCATCGCGCAGTGCGGCCAGACTCCGGTGCAGGGTCAGCACATCGGGAGTCGTCAAAGAGCCCCCAGATTGGTGCCATCGGGCAGAGTGACTCCCAGGGTACCAATGGTTCCGCACGCCACGTCCTCGCGATTCAGGGCCTGTGCCAGCCACTGAACCGTTGACGTTTTACCGTTGGTGCCCGTCACCGCCACGACCGTCAAGGCCTCGGATGGCCGACCATACCACTCGTGCGCGACATCGGCCACGAGTGTCGACAAGCCAGGAACCACGATAACCGGCACACCCGGGATAGGCGACTGTCCCACATCGATGTCGTGGGCCGTGACGATGGCGGCCGCCCCAGCCTCTATGGCCTGTTCGATGAACTGTCGGCCATCCGCTGCCGACCCGGACAGGGCAAAAAACATCGCCGCCACCCACCTGCCGTGAATCAAGACATAAATGGGCATCACGCTTGACCAGCGACACCAACGTTGAAATCAGGCCATCACGCGTCATCGGGCGGCTCCTTCTTTGGGGCCTACCGCTACCACGGAAGCGACCGGCGCATCGGGAACCACCCCGATACGGCGCAGGCTGCTGGCCACTACATTTGCAAAAACCGGGGCGGCAACACGCCCCCATAATAAACACCGGACTGCGGCTCATCGATGCTGACGGCGACCACAATGCGGGGATTCGAAACCGGAGCAAACCCGACGAACGAACTACGGTAACGTTTTGTACTGTATTTTCCATCGACAATCTTGCGAGCCGTACCGCTTTTACCGGCCACCCGATAACCCTGGACCTGGGCCAGCTTGGCACCATCCGGACCGGCCGCCGCTTCCAGCATCCCCCGAATCGTCGTCGCGGTTCCTGGTGTAAACACAGGCACACTGGTCGGCTGCTTGCCCTGGCGACGTAAAAGAGTCAGCGACACCATGTCGCCATTGCGGGCGAAGGCTGTGTAGGCATGCGCAATTTGCAGCAGCGAAGTTGACAGACCATAGCCATACGACATGGTCGCGCGCTCAATGGGACGCCAGCGCTCCCAGGGCGCAGACGACCCGCCGCAACGCCAGGGAAATTGGCCTCCGGAGCCCGCCCGAAGCCCAGTTCGGTAAACTTGGTCCACATTTCCTGTGACGTCAGCCGCTCGGAGATCATGGTCATGCCAATATTGCTGGACCGGCGCAAGATGCCGGCAGCATCGACAACGCCGTTACGCGAGACGTCGGATATGGTTGCCCCGTGATACTGATATTTGCCATTACCCGTATCAAACTTCGTATCAGTACGAATGCGCCCGAGGTCAAGCGCCAGACCTACGGTAAATGGCTTCATGATCGAACCGGGTTCGAACGTGTCGACGATCGCACGGTTACGCAACTCATTGCCCGAACGGCTGGTACGGTCATTGGGGTTATAGGCCGGCAGGTTGGCCAGCGCCAGAATTTCGCCGGTTTGCGAATCAATAACGACCCCTGCTGCCCCGGTCGCCTTGTGCTCGACCATTGCGGCCTTCAAGGCGGCATACAGGTCGAACTGCACGCCGACATCCAGGGACAGGTACAGGTCTTTCCCGTGTATCGGCGGCACGGCAGCCTGCACATCTTCGACAATCCGTCCGAGGCGATCGCGAATAACCCGTCGGCTACCGGGCTGCCCCGACAGAAAATCGTTATACGCCAGCTCGATTCCCTCAATGCCCCGGTCTTCAATGTTGGTGAAGCCGAGTACATGCGCTGTCATGTCGCCCTCAGGATAAAACCGGCGAACCTCATCCTGCTGGTGGATACCCGGAATCCGCAGCTGGCGAATTTCTTCGGCGACGTCGGGATCAACCTGACGTTTGATATACACAAAAGTTTTGTCAACGTTGGCCAGACGCGCCTCAATATCGGCGACCGTCATCTCAAGCAACTGCGCCAGCCGGGCAATCTGTTCAGGCCTGGCACCCCGGGCGTCTTCGGGAACCGTCCAGATGGCCTTGACAGGAACACTGGAGGCCAGCACGACCTTGCCTGTACGATCAAACACCTTGCCCCGCATCGCTGACAGCACCAGCGTTTTCTCATAGCGCCGTTCACCTTGACGCTGCAGAAAATCATTCGACAACCCCTGCAGGTAAAGCGCCTTGGCGATCAGCATGACAAACCCTACCATCATCAGGATAAGGACCAGTCGTGAACGCCACATGGGCATTTGAACGCTGAGGACGGGACTGTCATAAAAACGAAACCGCTTCATGGCTGCCCCTTGACGGGTGCCATGACACCGGAAACCACACGATTGTCCTTGAGATAGACCGTACTGTCCGGACGAGGCACAACCATTTGCAAATCACGCCGGGCGAACTCATCGACCCGTGCATTGCGGGCAAGCTCGGCTCGCTCAAGCTGCAACCGTCGCCATTCAACGTCAAGCTCTTGAGTTTTGGCAGCCGCACGCTCAGACGCAATGAACAATTGACGCGACTGATACCGCGCTGTCACCAGCGAGATCGCCGAAAGCATCAACACTACAGCCAGAACGAGCGAAAGTCGGTTCATTGACGCCTCCGCTTGTGACCACCAGCCGCCGGCTGTTCGAATGAAAGACGCAGACCTTTGACAAACGATGCCGCACCTTCGGGTGGCAAAGGCGTTGACGTGCGTTCAGCCACACGCAACACTGCAGAGCGCGCACGCGGATTCCCTGAACCTCGGCATCATCGGGCAGAACCCGGCCCAATGGTCGCAACAAGGGTTGAGGCATGTCTTTTTCTGGTATCGGTAACCGCGCAGTGGCTTCAGGCGGACGCGAGGCAGCCATAAAGCACTGCTTTACCATACGGTCTTCAAGGGAGTGGAAACTGATCACCGCCACCCTCCCCCGGGAGCCAGCAGCGTTAAAACTGCCTCGAGGGCGAGCGCGAGCTCTTCGAGCTCTTGATTGATGTAAATCCGTATAGCCTGAAAGGTACGAGTGGCCGGATGTTGACCCTTTTCGCGCGTGCGGACGACACTGGCGACGAGCTCGGCGAGTTCGAGCGTTGTGCACAGCGGCCTGGATTCGCGGCGAGCAACAACCGCCTTTGCAATCTGGAAAGCAAACCGTTCTTCGCCATATTTTGCTACGACCTCCTTGATTTCATCGACGCTGGCCTGAGCCAGCCATTGCGCAGCGGTTAAACCCCTGCTGGTATCCATACGCATGTCCAGTGGACCATCACGCATAAACGAAAACCCGCGCCCGGCATCATCAATCTGGGGCGAAGAAACCCCCAAATCGAGCATCACGCCGTCGACACGGTCAATATTCAGATCAGCCAAGGCCTGCGCCATCGACGCAAAGCCCTGATGCACGATGGTGATACGACTGTCCTCGCGCTGCATGGCGCGGGCAGTTTCAATGGCCAAAGGATCTTTATCAAACACGACCAGACGCGCCTCGGGAGCCAGGCGGGAGAGCAACAAACGGCTGTGCCCGCCACGCCCGAACGTACCGTCAACATAAACACCCTGCAGCCGTCCTGCAGGATCAGCGACGGCCGACAACACGTTACGTTTCTGACCGAAAGACTCATCAAGGAGGGCGCTGACCGTCGGTTCAAGCAAAACAGTCTGGTGAACAAATGCCATGACGGCCCTTAGAAAGAAAAATCGTCGAGGGCGTCGGACATCATGCCCTTGGCCAGGTCTTCGGCTTCACGACGCCCCCACTCGGCGGTGTCCCAAAGCTCGAAATGGTTACCCATTCCCAACAACATGACGTCACGCACAAGCCCGGCAGCCTGCCGCAACTCGGGCGATACCAGAATATGACCGGCCGCGTCCATGTCGACATCAAGTGCATTACCCAGCAACAACCGTTGCAACGCTCGCGCCGACATCGGAAAACGTGCGATGACATCACGGCGCTCTTCCCAGACGCTGC
This sequence comes from Neopusillimonas aromaticivorans, assembly GCF_030344915.1. Taxonomy (GTDB): domain Bacteria; phylum Pseudomonadota; class Gammaproteobacteria; order Burkholderiales; family Burkholderiaceae_B; genus Neopusillimonas; species Neopusillimonas aromaticivorans. Next base: position 620,346 of record NZ_CP128233.1, read on the forward strand.
GTGGATACACCAGCAAGCAGCCATCAGGGTGGCGAGTAAGCGTCAGACGCCCCTGCTCGGCGGAAACAAGCGCGTCACGATGCCGGGTGGGTATCGAAACCCGCCCCTTGGCATCGAGAGTTAACGCACTGCATCCCTGGAACACATTTCCCCCACTTTTTTGCACATTTTCCTACTTTTTCCCACTCTACGACAATGGCAACACGCGGTCAAGCGCTTAAGGTCATTTTTTTCAATGACAACAAGTACTTACAGTCAAATCAAAGATTTTTAACCAGGAATTTCTTTCGTTAAATCAAGGGATTGGAAGATCAATTGGAAGTGCTTTATGCGCACCGCCGCACGAAACCCTATCGGGTTTGCAACCGGATGCGAAAAGGGGGAGTGCAATAAATGCGGGACAGGCCTGTAGGCCGGATTCTGTACACCGGGGCAAACCCCGGTGGGCAATCATTCGTCTTGGCACACCATTACTGACGTGCTCTGGCCACCTACCCGCATACTCGGACGGGCCGCCCTTTGAGCCCGAGGGCTCGTCGTATGCCTATTTGGTGTTGCTCCGGATAGAGGTTACCGCGTTTCACCCAGCTACGCTGTGCCCTGAAAACAGGACACGCCGCACGGAAGTCGCCGTGTCAGTGCATGCAAGCATGCCCGCGTATCAGTCTCGTCTCTGTGGCCCTGTTCCTCGGCTTGCAGGTGGTGACACCTGCTTACCGGACGGCTGTTAGCCGCTACCCTGCCCTGTGGAGTCCGGACCTTCCTCGATATACGTGATACCGCGATTGCCCGGCCTGCCCCGCCCGGGCATTGTAGCCAAATTAAATGCCCCTCACTGAACGAAACGCCACAAACTGCGACAATACACATCATTCTTCTATATGCATGTATTTTTATGGCCGCCACCCCACTCGTTACACTGACCCGACTGCAATTGGCCTATGGCCACCATCCCTTGCTCGACAATGCCGATCTGACCATCGCTACCCATGAGCGCGTGGGTCTAATCGGGCGCAATGGTGCGGGCAAGTCATCACTGCTCAAGCTGATTGACGGTCGAACCTTACCCGATGACGGCGAAGTCATGCGGGTTGGCGGATTAAAAATAGCCACTGTCGAACAAGAGCCCGACCTGCCTCCCGACCAAACTGTCCTTGAAGTCCTGAGCGGTAATTTCACTGAGCACGAAGACTGGTCACGCCCGGCCAGGGCCCAGGCACTGATTGATGAGCTGGGTCTTGAGCCGAACGCCCTGATCGACGGCTTGTCGGGGGGACCCGCAAGCGGGTAGCGCTGGCCAGCGCTCTGGCCGACGAACCCGATCTGCTGTTGCTCGATGAACCGACCAACCACCTTGACTTCACTGGTATCGGATGGCTTGAACAACGTCTGCAACAGGCGCGCTGCTCTGTGATCCTCATTACGCACGACCGCCGCTTTCTTGACGCCGTTGCCACCCGGATCGTCGAACTGGATCGCGGAAAACTGTTCAGCTTCCCGGGCAATTTCAGTCAGTGGCAGCAGCGCAAAGCCGAATGGCTTGAAGCCGAGAAAGCGCAAAATGCCAAGTTCGACAAGGTGCTTGCCCAGGAGGAGATCTGGATTCGAAAAGGGGTTGAAGCACGCCGCACACGCAACGAAGGCCGCGTGCTCCGCCTTGAACAACTACGCCGCGACCGGGCCGCACGCCGAGAGCGCACAGGCAATGTCAGCCTGGCCATCGCCGAAGGCCAACGCTCCGGGAAACTGGTCGCTGAACTTGACCACGTCTCGCATGGCTACGATGGCCATCTGTTGATCAACGATTTCTCCACCGTCATTTTGCGACAAGACCGTATCGGCCTGATCGGGCCAAACGGCGTCGGAAAAACAACCCTGCTGAAAATCATCCTCGGCGAGCTCAAACCCGATTCCGGTACCGTCAAACTGGGTACAAACATCACGGTGGGCTATTTCGACCAAATGCGTTCGCAACTCGATGAGAGCGCTACCTTGGCTGACACCATCAGCCCTGGGAGCGAATGGGTCGAAATTGGAAACCAGCGCAAGCACATCATGAGCTACCTGGAAGATTTCCTGTTCCCGCCCGCCCGCGCCAAATCACCGGTCAGCAGCCTTTCCGGTGGCGAACGCGCCCGTCTGGTGCTGGCTCGACTGTTTGCTCGTCCAACCAATGTGCTGGTCATGGATGAGCCCACCAACGATCTGGACATCGAAACCCTTGAGCTTCTGGAAGAATTGCTGCAAGACTATCAAGGCACTGTACTGCTGGTCAGTCACGACCGCGCCTTTCTGAATAACGTCGTCACGCAAACCATTGCCTGGGAAGGCAATGCACGTTGGCGCGAATATGCAGGCGGCTACGATGACTGGCTGGAACAACGGCCTGATGACGTCCCGCAAAGCCGCGCTGCGGGCCATGCCGAACCCGAACTATCGCAGCTCGTCGGGCAGGCTCCAAAAGCCGCCTCGTTGCATACAGCCGATCAGGAAACAAAACCCGCATCAACACGCCCCAAGCCAGTCAAAACTGCACGTATCACTTCGTGGGAACAAAAAGAACTGGACGGATTGCCCGACGCGATCGGCGCGCTTGAGGCACGTCAGGCCATGCTGGTAGAGCAACTTGCCGATGGCAGCCTTTACGCCAGTGATCCCGCCAAGGTTCAGGACATCAATGCCCAGCTCGAAGAAATCGACGCTGACCTGATGCGACTGTTTGAGCGCTGGGAAGCTCTGGAAGCGAAACGTGCCGGGTCGGAATAAACCTGCTGTGAGACGGCACGTTGAATCGTGCGGCAAGACGATATTTCCGTTTTAATGGCAGGCCTTGAAACACCTGCTGAACATCTGCCTCACACGAGATGACCTGAGGCAGACGCTTCTTAATCCTGAGCGATAGTACAAGCCGCAACGGCTACTCTGCCCCGGAACTATACCCGCCCGGGACTTGACTCAACCCCGAACGATGCTCCAGGGCAGTTGCTCACCGGCGGCCAAGGGCACTAAATCTGCCTGGTCCGGATGGACCCGCTCTGGAATGTCGAATGCCTGACGCTGAAGTGTCAGCGTATCCTGGTTAACCGGCAACCCGTAAAATGCGGGCCCGTTCAGGCTTGCAAACGCCTCTAACCGATCAAGCCGCCCCACTGAGTCGAATGCCGTAGCATACAGTTCCATAGCATGAAGTGCGGTATAACACCCCGCGCAACCGCATGCATTTTCTTTGGCATTACGCGAATGTGGAGCACTGTCAGTGCCCAGAAAGAACCGGTTGCTGAGACTGGTAGCGGCCTCGAGCAATGCCTGGCGATGCGTCTCGCGTTTCAAGACCGGCAGGCAGTACCAATGCGGTCGTACGCCACCGCGAAATAAGGCATTGCGGTTATAAAGCAAGTGATGAGCGGTTATTGTTGCTCCTGTGGGCCCCTCGGCATCGCGTACGTATTCCACGCCTTGTCGTGTTGTCAAATGTTCGAACACGACTTTCAGCGCAGGAAATGCCTTGCGTAACGGAATCATGACCCGATCAATAAAAACCGCCTCGCGATCAAAAATGTCAACGTCAGGGTCAGTAACCTCGCCATGAACAAGCAACGGCAACCCCGTATCTTGCAAGGCTTCAAGCGCGCCGGTGCAATACCGTAGCAAATTGGTCACGCCTGCATCAGAATTGGTCGTTGCCCCTGCCGGATAAAGCTTCACACCGTATACAATGCCGCTTCCCGACGCTTTGCGTATTTCATCTGCCGGCGTATTGTCAGTCAAATATAGCGTCATCAGTGGCGTAAATGATGATGCAGGCAAGCTGCTGTCTTGCAGCGCCTGCACAATGCGGCTGCGGTAGCCCTGTGCTGCTTCTGTAGTTGTCACGGGTGGTGTCAGATTGGGCATGACAATGGCCCGACCAAACTGACGGGCAGTGTCAGCGACCACGGCGCGCAACATGGCGCCATCACGCAAATGCAGGTGCCAATCATCCGGACGTTTGATGGTTAAAGTTGAAATCGACGAAGTCATGAATACCTTCTAGATGAATACGGCGCATCGGATCTGGCAACTGCGAACCAACGGTTCGGCGCTGATTTTACCGATGCGCAGGCAGAAAAAATCGGGTACAAACTCTTTTGCTGTCAGGGCCAAGACGCGTTATGCTCGACCCTGACGTTTTTTATTCAATATGGAGCAATTTTTTATGGCAACTACTGCAAAAACCGCGCGCAAACCAAATGCGGCGTTCATGAAGCCACTGACCCCTAGCGACACGCTGGCCGCCGTTGTCGGGGCCACACCGTTGCCGCGCACCGAAGTCACCAAAAAACTCTGGGACTACATTAAAAAGAACAATCTTCAAGATCCGGAAAACCGTCGCAACATTAACGCTGACGATAAACTTCGCCCGATTTTTGGCAAAGACCAGGTATCCATGTTCGAAATGACCAAATTGGTCAGCGCCCACCTGAAGTAAACGCCTGAAAAAGGCACGTGCCCCGTCATGTCTACATGTACAAAGGGCAAGCAAGCCGCACCTGCACGCTGCAAAATCACAGCGATGCGGTGCGGTTTTTTTATCAGGCACATTTCTGTTCGCCAACACCCGAACAAACTGGCGCGGACTAAATGCTCCGGGCGTTGAACACGTTAAAGCTCAGGTGCGGGTGCATTACCCTCGACTAATGCCAACCAGCCTTTGATCAGGCGATAGACCACCCAAATCAGGGCCGCCAACCCGGTAATCCAGCCGATAAAAATGAATGTCAGGATTGCGCTGATCAGGAACCACAACAGCCCCCACCAAAACGTCTTGATCACCCAGTCGAAATGTACGGCATAAATCGTACCGGCCGCATCACTGCGTTTCATATACGCCAGAACCATTGATGCTATGGTCGCAACACCAATAAAACCGGCGGTGACAACACCCAGTGCAAACAGACCATAAATAATGTGTGTCAGCCACTTGAGTGACAAACCGTTGTTTTCTTCCGGCGGTAATGCGTCGGTCATAAACCCTCCAATACACAGGTGTCAGATAATGTGGGTAGTATTTTAACCCGTCATACTCAGCAGACATCCATTCGCCACCTCTCCACCCTTTGGCAAGCCAATTTGTTATGGACACGATCACACTTTCTCCGCATCCGTTCAGCGCCTTGAACCTTAACATGATGCTGGTTATTTACCTTATCGCGATCACCGCAGAAGCAATGTCGGGGGCACTGGCAGCCGGACGCCGCCGAATGGATATTTTTGGTGTCGCAGTCATCGCCTCTGTCACGGCTCTGGGCGGGGGCACCATACGTGACGTTATTCTCGGTAACTACCCCATCGGTTGGACGCAACATCCTGAATACCTCTACATCGTACTGAGTGCCGGACTGATTACCGTCCTGGTCGCCCGTTACATGCACCACCTGAAGCAGATATTTCTTGTTCTGGATGCGCTTGGACTTGTTGCATTCTCAGTGATCGGCTGCACAATCGCACTTGGATTGAACTACACGACAGCCGTTGTCATCATTGCGGGGATGTTGACAGGGATCAGTGGGGGCGTTGTGCGCGATGTGCTGTGCAACCAGGTACCCATTGTTTTCAGGCGTGAGCTTTACGCCAGCGTATCATTGTTCGTCTGTGTTCTTTTCCTGATTCTGAAAAGTTTCGGATTGGGAGAAAACATCACGATGCTGGTTTGCTTCACCGGTGGCGTTACATTCCGCCTTCTAGCGATTCGATTTCACTGGCGTCTGCCGGTATTTTCGTACGATAGCCGATGGGAATAAAGCCCTGGCATAGAGGCACCACATAGGTTTAACACGGAGTTGGTGGGTGTTGGCCATTCTTGTGGCCGATCCCGGGCAGCATCCGATGTGCTCTGCGTGGCATGCCGTTGCAACGGTGTCGGTTGCGATGGCGCTACGCTCGGCTCAAGCCGTAATTGCTGGCGCTGATGATCCGAGACCCAGCGTCGTAACAGGTTGGCATAGAGGATTTGCCAGCGGGGACGAGCCCTGGGGCAAAGCGGGTGGTTATGGCATCCAGGGGAAAGCCGCGGCCTTTATTGTGAACGTCAATGGCAGCTACAGTGGCGTGATGGGGTTGCCGGTGTATGAAACAGCCCAACTGCTGCGGTTGTGCAAGACGGTGTGATGCGACGCAGCTTGGAAGCATCGCCAGCAGGTTGAGATGAGCGTCGATCGTACGCCTGAGCTGCTCCTGAACCCCTGTCCGTTGCGCATTACTTGTGCAGGCTGTGACCTGCTTGCCGCGGGTTTATCATTCGCCCCGCCGGTATGCAGCCCTATCGGGCGGCCGCAGGTGGCGACTGTGAGCGCGCACAAAGTAAAACGCCCCGCAACGATGAGTTGCGGGGCGTTTTGGTATAAAAGCCTGACGATGACCTACTTTCACAGACGTTAATCAACTATCATCGGCGCAGAGGTGTTTCACGGTCCTGTTCGGGATGGGAAGGGGTGGGACCACCTCGCTATGGTCGTCAAGCGTAACTTGTTGCCTGGGCTGGTGAACTGCTTAGGCCAACCTGGGCCAATCGTGGAAGAAGCAACGTGTGGTGCGTGATGCATCACACACGATGGTGAGTACTTATGTTTTGCAGTGTTGGGTTGCGTTGTTTAGCGGTGCTGTTGCTGCCGGGTTAGGGCAGACTTTCAATTTGTTTGAACGGCACTTGAATCACGTTAACCTGCAAGGTTATAGGATCAAGCCGCACGGGCAATTAGTACTGGTTAGCTAAGTACATTACTGTACGTACACACCCAGCCTATCAACGTCCTGGTCTCGAACGGCCCTTCAGGGGGCTCTAGGCCCCGGGATACCTAATCTTCAGACGAGTTTCCCGCTTAGATGCCTTCAGCGGTTATCTCTTCCGTACATAGCTACTCGGCAATGCCATTGGCATGACAACCGATACACCAGCGGTACGTCCACTCCGGTCCTCTCGTACTAGGAGCAGGCTCCGTCAAGTATCCAACGCCCACGGCAGATAGGGACCAAACTGTCTCACGACGTTTTAAACCCAGCTCACGTACCTCTTTAAATGGCGAACAGCCATACCCTTGGGACCGGCTACAGCCCCAGGATGAGATGAGCCGACATCGAGGTGCCAAACACCGCCGTCGATATGAACTCTTGGGCGGTATCAGCCTGTTATCCCCAGAGTACCTTTTATCCGTTGAGCGATGGCCCTTCCATTCAGAACCACCGGATCACTATGTCCTGCTTTCGCACCTGTTCGACGTGTCAGTCTCACAGTCAAGCACGCTTATGCCATTGCACTATCAGCACGATTTCCGACCGTACCTAGCGTACCTTCGAACTCCTCCGTTACGCTTTGGGAGGAGACCGCCCCAGTCAAACTGCCCACCATGCACTGTCCCCAACCCGGATAACGGGCCAAGGTTAGAACCGCAAACAGACCAGGGTGGTATTTCAAGGTTGGCTCGGCCAAATCTAGCGACTTGGTTTCAACGCCTCCCACCTATCCTACACAGGCCGGTTCACAGTTCAATGCAAAGCTACAGTAAAGGTTCATGGGGTCTTTCCGTCTAGCCGCGGGTAGATTGCATCATCACAAACACTTCAACTTCGCTGAGTCTCAGGAGGAGACAGTGTGGCCATCGTTACGCCATTCGTGCAGGTCGGAACTTACCCGACAAGGAATTTCGCTACCTTAGGACCGTTATAGTTACGGCCGCCGTTTACCGGGGCTTCGATCAAGAGCTTGCACCCCATCACTTAACCTTCCGGCACCGGGCAGGCGTCACACCCTATACGTCCACTTTCGTGTTAGCAGAGTGCTGTGTTTTTAATAAACAGTCGCAGCCACCGATTCTCTGTGACCCCTTCATGCTCAGGGCGCAGGCCCATCACACTACCGGGGTATACCTTCTCCCGAAGTTACGGTATCAATTTGCCGAGTTCCTTCTCCTGAGTTCTCTCAAGCGCCTTGGAATATTCATCCCGTCCACCTGTGTCGGTTTGCGGTACGGTCGTGCAGTACTGAAGCTTAGAGGCTTTTCTTGGGACCACTTCCGATTAGTTTAAGACCGAAGTCTTATTCAGCCACACCCTTGAATTACGCGCCCGGATTTGCCTAAAGCGCCTTCTATAGTGCAGCAACGGGGACTTCCAACACCCCGATAACCTTTCGCAATCCGTCCCCCCATCGCATACTGCAACGGTGCTGGAATATTAACCAGCTTCCCATCAGCTACGCATCTCTGCCTCGCCTTAGGGGCCGACTCACCCTGCGCCGATGAACGTTGCGCAGGAAACCTTGGACTTACGGCGAGGGGGCTTTTCACCCCCTTTATCGCTACTCATGTCAGCATTCGCACTTCTGATACCTCCAGCAGACTTTACAATCTGCCTTCGCAGGCTTACAGAACGCTCTCCTACCGCGTATATCGAAGATATACACCCGCAGCTTCGGTAACTGGCTTAGCCCCGTTACATCTTCCGCGCAGGACGACTCGATCAGTGAGCTATTACGCTTTCTTTAAAGGATGGCTGCTTCTAAGCCAACCTCCTGACTGTCTAAGCCTTCCCACTTCGTTTCCCACTTAGCCCGTTTTAGGGACCTTAGCTGGCGGTCTGGGTTGTTTCCCTCTTGAGTCCGGACGTTAGCACCCGGTGCTCTGTCTCCCGCGCTGTACTTGCCGGTATTCGGAGTTTGCCATGGTTTGGTAAATCGCAATGACCCCCTAGCCATAACAGTGCTCTACCCCCGGCAGTAATACGCGAGGCACTACCTAAATAGTTTTCGGAGAGAACCAGCTATTTCCAGGCTTGTTTAGCCTTTCACCCCTATCCACAGTTCATCCCCTAATTTTTCAACATTAGTGGGTTCGGTCCTCCAGCACGTGTTACCGTGCCTTCAACCTGACCATGGATAGATCGCCTGGTTTCGGGTCTACACCCAGCGACTAAAATCGCCCTATTCGGACTCGCTTTCGCTACGCCTTCCCTATTCGGTTAAGCTTGCCACTGAATGTAAGTCGCTGACCCATTATACAAAAGGTACGCAGTCACCCCATAAAGAGGCTCCTACTGTTTGTATGCACACGGTTTCAGGATCTATTTCACTCCCCTTCCGGGGTTCTTTTCGCCTTTCCCTCACGGTACTGGTTCACTATCGGTCGATCACGAGTATTTAGCCTTGGAGGATGGTCCCCCCATCTTCAGACAGGATTTCACGTGTCCCGCCCTACTTGTCTGACGCTTAGTTCCACATACTGTATTTCACCTACAGGGCTATCACCTGCTACGGCGGCTCTTTCCAGGGCCTTCGGTTATACAACATGCTAAATCGTCACGGCTGCTCCGGTTTCGCTCGCCGCTACTACCGGAATCTCGGTTGATTTCTTTTCCTCGAGTTACTGAGATGTTTCAGTTCACCCGGTTCGCTTCAACACACCTATGTATTCAGTGTGTGATACCCTCTTGCGAGGGTGGGTTTCCCCATTCGGACATCTGCGGATCAAAGCTTGTTTGCCAGCTCCCCGCAGCTTTTCGCAGGCTACAACGTCCTTCATCGCCTGTGATCGCCAAGGCATCCACCATGTGCACTTAGTCACTTGATCCTATAACGTTGCACGCTATAGGTCTCTAACTTGAGTTTGCGTGTTTGTGCCGTTCA